>NZ_FNAQ01000010.1 GCF_900101955.1 Desulfuromonas thiophila
CGAGGGCTATCCCTGCGCATGGATCACGGCACCCAGTACCTCTCAGACCATTTTCAGAACCAGATCAAGTTCTGGGGGATCACTCCCAGCTTTGCCTTTGTTGCCGAACCCCAGACCAATGGAGTTGCCGAACGGTTCAACCGCACCTTGAAAGAGCAGGCCATCTATGGCCGGGTTTTCCGTAACATCACCGACGTTCGCGAAGCCGTGAAGACCTTCGTGGAGCTTTACAACAGCGAATGGCGTGTTGAGAAAAACGGCTTCAGATCACCCGATGAAATCCGTCAGGCGGCGTAAGCTAAACTTGTGTCCAGGGAACCGGTTCCGCTACAGGTTGAACTGCGCAAGGGAAAGCAGCCTCTGCACGCCTTTGTCGCCACCTTGGGATTCAGCCGTTTTTCGTTTGTTATGTTCACCACCAGCCAGAGTTTCGAGGTGCTGCGACAGTGCCACGAGGAGGCGTTTTCCTTCTTCGGCGGTGTCCCTCGTGAAGTACTTTACGACAACATGAAGACGGTGGTGCTGGAGCGCAACGCCTTCGGTGAAGGGAAACACCGCTTTCATTCCGGGCTGTGGGATGTCGCCAAACATTTTGGGTTCATGCTGCGCCTGTGCCGGCCTTACCGAGCCCAAACCAAGGGAAAGGTTGAGCGGTTCAACCGCTATCTTCGCTACAGTTTTTACTATCCGTTGCTGTCGCGGCTGAAGCAGGCCGGTCTGACGCTGGATGCGGCAACGGCCAACATCGAGGTGCGCAAATGGCTCGACGAAATCGCCAATTGTCGCATCCACAGTGAAACCGAGGAGCGGCCCTGCGATCGCCTTGATCTTGAACAACCGGCGCTGTTGCCATTGCCTTGTCGGCAGACCGTTGAACCGGGAAGACCGAATACCGCCTTCCAGCCTCCTGGCCAGTGACGCCCCTGCAGCGGCCGGTAGCCATTTATGAGCAGATGCTGCAAGGGGGTCAGCTATGAGCGATGTTCTGCATCAACGGATGGTGACCCTGTGCGATGCCCTCAAGTTTCAGGCGGTGGCCAATGTCTATAGCGACCTGGCCGAGGTGGCGGCGAAACAGGAGACATCCTACATCGAGTACCTGGAACAGGTGCTCAAAGCCGAGAATGACCTGCGCCAAGGGCGTTCGCGGCACACCATGGCCAAACTGGCTGGCTTTCCGGCCATCAAGACCTTGGAGGATTACGACTTTGAGTTTGCCACCGGCGCGCCACGGCAACGCATCATCGATTTGGCCGGCATGGCGTTTCTGGAGCGCAAGGAGAACGTCATCCTGCTCGGACCCAGCGGCACCGGCAAGACCCATCTGGCCATCGCCCTGGGCTATCGGGCCACGCAGTGCGGCGTCAAGGTGCGCTTCATCTGCGCTGCCGACCTGATGCTGCAACTTAAGAGCGCCCAGCGGCAAGGCCGTTATAAAGAAGTGTTGCGACGCAGCGTGCTGGGGCCGAGACTGCTGATCATCGATGAAATCGGGTATCTGCCCTTCAGCGACACCCAGGCGAACCTGTTCTTCCAGGTGATCGCCAAACGCTACGAAGAAGGCTCGGTCATCCTGACCTCGAATCTGAGCTTCGGCGAATGGGAGCAGGCCTTCGGCGGCAACACGGCCCTGACATCGGCCATGCTGGACAGACTGTTGCACCATGCCCATGTCATCCAGATCCGAGGCGACAGCTATCGGCTGAAAGAGAAACGCAGAGCGGGCATCATGGGCACCCCGCTACCGACAGCCCAGATTGAAGACTGACAGGCGGGTGGGTCAATTTTCAGTTTCCAAAGAACCGGTAAAATGGGTCAGTTTTCGATTGCCGTTGACAACGTTCTTCTTATGCTCCAGAAACGCCATGCCGGCCTGATCGATGAGGCGCTGAACTGATACTGAAGTTCGGACAGTGTGGCGGCGGGAATAAGGTGGAAAGCCATCATGGTTATGCCGCCAGTCCGAGTGTCGGGCCGGCGTAGCCGGGCTGGAGTTTTTGCCAATATGCTTCATCCTGGGTCTTATCGTCCAGGCTGGAATCAGGCCGCCGGGTGTTATAGAAACCGATCTAACGTTTCAGCCCCTGTTGGACCTGTCGGTTTCAAAGGCGCACAGATAAATGCACTCATATTTCAGAGAGCGCCAGAGTCGCTCAATCATTACATTGTCCATCCAGCGCCCTTTGCCATCCATCGAAATACAGATGTCAGGGTGCTTTTGGAGGCCCTCTTCGAGGGCTTCGGTGCAGAAGTCGGCTTCTATGGTGTTGGACAGCCGCCAGGACAGAGAACCTTGCGGGTTGCCCAGTCCATGATCGCCACTAGGTAGAGAAAGCCCCTGGGCATGGGGATATAACTGATGTCGGCGCCAGACTTTGTTAGAGCGATCGATGATTATCCCTTGCAGCAGATAGGGGTAGATCTTGTGTTGCTTGTTCGGTAACGAGGTCTTTGGCTTTTGGTAAATCGCTGACAGACTCATTTGCTTCATCAACCGGCTGATCAGGGTGCGGCTGACGGCATAGCCTTCTCGGCGCAGATGGCGGGTCATCTGCCGGGACTGTAAAAGTGTGTTTCCAGGTATTGTTCGTCGGTCAGGTGCATCAGTTCCAGATTCAGTTCAGTTTCGCCGCTCGGCCGGTAGTAGGTTGAGTGAGTAACCGATAAAAGCTCGCATTGCTTGACAATGCTCAAGTGTGGATGATTGGGTTGAACTAGGGCTTTCCTTCGGTCGTAGCTCAACGAATGCGACCGAAGGCGTCGGCTAAAAAATCCTGCTCCACCGTGAGCTGGCCGATCTTGGCGTGCAGTTCCTTGATCTGCGGATCATTGTTGTTGCGGGTACGTTCCGCTTTGCTGCTGAATGTTTCGGCCATATTGTCTATAGCCTGTCGCTTCCAGTTGGTGGTTTGTTTGGGGCCTCCTCCGCAGAATCTGTGGGTAGAGGGCGGTAAAAATTAGAGCATTGTCTCCCCCGGGTGGATAGGAAAATAACGAAGACCTGGGCTTTGAACTTGGCCAAATAGCGTTTACGTTTCAACTTGATCATGGAATCTCTCTTTCGTCAGTGCGTGGCTCTACACCTTAATGCACAGTCCGAAATTTTAGTACCAGCTCTATGCGTTAGAGGAGGCTTGTTGTGTACAATACAGCAGATACTATAATTGCGCCTGCTACGGCTATTGGTAATGGTGGTATAGCTATTTTGCGACTTTCTGGGCCCGATAGTCTTTATCTTTTGCAATTGCTTTTTACCCCTATGCGTCCGGATAATGCTTTTTGTAGTCATTATTTAATGTATGGTGTTTTGCGCGATGGCGATTCCCTTGTTGATCGTGTTATGGCTGTCTTTATGCGTTCTCCTAACAGCTTTACCCGTGAGGATGTTGCTGAAATTCACTGTCATGGAAATCGCCATATCGTTAATCGTATTCTTGACCTGTTTCTATCCAGAGGTGCCCGATTGGCACATCCAGGCGAATTTTCTTATCGATCCTTTCTTAATGGTGGAATGGATCTAACGCGGGCAGAAGCTGTTTCCGGATTAATTCAGGCTCGGAGTCATGACGGGGCTGTTCAGGCTCAGCTTCAGTTAGGTGGCAAGCTTCATGCTTTGATTGAGGAGGGGAGCGAGCGGTTGGTTTATATGCTCGCTTTGATTGAGGCTTATCTTGACTTTCCCGAGGATGAAGTATCGCCAGAGCATTATAAGACTCTGGAGGAAGAGGGTAGTGCTGCGCTTTCTTTTTTTTCGCGACTTGCTGATAGTTATTGTTATGGTCGCCTTTTGGCTGATGGGATCAAAATTCTGATTCTTGGTCCTCCTAATGCGGGTAAGAGTTCCTTGTTGAACTGCCTGCTAGGTTATGAACGGGCTATCGTTAGTCATGTCCCTGGTACAACTCGTGATTTTATTCAGGATGAATTTGTTCTTGGTCCATTTGCAGCCCAGTTGATTGATACTGCCGGTCTTCGCGATACTGATGATCCTGTTGAGTTGATCGGAATTCGAGTCGCGCGCGGCAAAATAGTTGAATCCGATCTTATTCTTTTTGTTGTTGATGGCACTTCACCTTTTGACTGTTCTCTTCCTGCAGATATTCCTCAAGGTAAACCACTTCTTTTAATCAATAATAAAATGGATGCGCCAGGCTTTCGAGATTTCCAGATGTCGGTACCTGTGGTTAATTTCTCTGCGAAGACAGGTGAGGGTCTCGATCGATTGAAAGCTAATATGCTTGATTGTTTATTGCCGGGGGGTGATTTGCCTGATCGTGAGTCGGTTGTCATTACCCAGCAACGGCACTATCAATCTCTTAAGGTTGTCAATGCTGAGTTGTCTGCGTTGTTGTCAGCTTTACGTGAAGGTGTTGAGGGTGAGTTTCTTTCTTGTCATTTGCGGCAAGCTCTTCAGGTTTTGTCTGAGCTGACTGGTGAGGTTTCTAATCCTGATATCTTAAGTGTGGTTTTTAGTAAATTCTGTATCGGCAAGTGAAGCTAGTCCTTTGTTGACTTTTATGTCTCCTGACGTCATATGTGTGGCCATTTTCCTTTTCTGTTGATGTCTGGCCATTAATTGCGCACTTAGTGCTCATCTGCTTCTTGCTTGCAGTTAAGGCTCAGTTGTAACTTGCGATTTCGTTTTTCTCTCTAGTTGTAGTATGATTCTTCGGTTGATTTCAATTTTTTCGTCTTCTGGGCTGAATTTGTGTACGAATGTTTCACGTGAAACATGAAGAATCGAGGCAAGAGTGTCGACATACGGTAAGATTTACGATGTGGTAATCGTTGGTGCAGGCCATGCAGGCTGTGAGGCGGCGTTCGCCAGCGCCCGTATGGGTTGCTCAACCTTGCTTTTAAATCTGAGTCTTGATGCCGTGGCGCAGATGTCATGTAACCCTGCGATAGGTGGGTTGGCCAAGAGTCAGCTGGTGCGAGAAATTGATGCCCTGGGTGGAGAGATGGCCCTGAATATTGATCAAACCGGTATTCAGTTTCGGGTGTTGAATACGCGTAAGGGGCCAGCCGTGCAGGCTTTGCGGGCTCAGGCTGATCGACGGTTGTATTCCTTGCGCATGAAACAACGGTTGGAAACTTGTGCCGGTTTGGATCTTAAGCAGGGTTCGGTGTGTCGGTTGCTGTTGGATAAAGACAGAATCTGTGGGGTGGTAACGCGCGAAGGGTTGGTGTTTCGGTGCCGTGCCGTGGTTTTGACTACAGGAACCTTCATGCGAGGGTTGATTCATGTGGGGTTGGATCATTATGCCGGAGGACGCGCGGGTGAGCCTCCATCTGAGGGATTGTCTGATCAGCTGCGATCACTTGGCTTTGATGTTGGACGTCTGAAGACGGGGACGCCACCGCGGCTAAATCGTCGTAGTATTGATTTCAGCCAGACTGAGGAGCAGCCGGGAGACTGTCCAGCCCCTGTGTTCTCTAGTATGTCGTCCGCTGTGGTGCAACATCAGGTGTCTTGTTTTATTACGGGGACCAACGAGCGCACGCATGAAGAAATTCGTAAAGGATTAGATCGCTCTCCGCTTTACAGTGGTGTGATAGAGGGGGTCGGCCCGCGCTACTGTCCATCAATAGAGGATAAGGTTGTTCGCTTTCCGGAAAAAACATGTCACCAGGTTTTTTTGGAGCCAGAGGGTTTAAAGACCGCCGAGATTTATCCAAATGGGGTGCCGACATCTCTGCCAGCAGACGTACAGCTGGCATTTTTGCGGACCATACCAGGGTTGCAGCAGGTAGAGATAATGCGGCCCGGATATGCTATCGAATATGATTATGTCAACCCGGTCCAGCTTAAACCCTCTCTAGAAACCAAGGGAGTTGCTGGACTCTTCAATGCAGGGCAGATTAATGGTACGTCGGGCTATGAAGAGGCGGGTGCCCAGGGCTTGATGGCTGGTCTCAATGCGGTGCGTTATGTGCGTGAACAAGAGCCTATAGTGCTGCGGCGTGATCAGGGGTATATCGGGGTTTTGCTGGACGATCTCGTGACTCTTGGGGCGACAGAACCCTACCGTATGTTTACGTCACGGGCGGAATACCGTTTGCTGCTGAGAGAAGATAATGCCGATCAGCGGCTGACTCCGCTGGGTCGTTCATTGGGTTTGGTAGATGATTCGCGTTGGTTCCGCTTTGAGAAAAAAATGCAGGAGCTATCACGCGCTGAAGAGTTGCTGGAAAAATGTCGGCTTCAGCCGCAGGAGGAAACCATCTGGCGAAGTGTTGGGCTGGATGAACTGAAGAATGGCATGAATCTGAAAACGGCGTTAAGGCGGCCTGAGATCGATATTAATCGACTGACCGGTTGCTTTGAAGAGCTGTCCTCTGTTGATCGGCAGATACTCAGGCAGCTGGAAACAGAAATAAAATACGCCGGATATATTGAACGGCAAAAAAAACAGGTTGAAGCCAGCCGAAAGCTGGAAGCGGTGAGGATTCCCGAGGATTTCGATTATCGATCAATTAATGGTCTCTCTCGCGAGGTGGTTGAAAAACTGCAGCGGGTTCAGCCACGCAATCTGCGTCAGGCGGGAATGATCTCCGGGGTAACACCCGCAGCCGTGGCCATCTTGGCAGTTATGCTGCGCCGACGCTCGCGGGAACGGCAGACGGCTGATGTCTGAGAAGTTATTCTTTCCGCTTGAGTTGTCTGAGCAGTTGCAGCTTAAAGGGCAAAATTCTCGCATCGTTGCCTTGGCCTGCGAGCGTTACATGCAGGAGCTGCTTAACTGGAATCAAAAAATAAACCTGACCGCGATCACAGACTGGGCTGAATGCTGGGAAAAGCACATCATCGATTCGCTGCAGTTGCTGGAGTTTCTGAAGGGAACAGAACGTTTGCTGGATCTTGGTTCGGGTGCGGGTCTGCCTGGTCTGGTGCTAGCCCTCGCCGTACCGCAACTGCAGGTAACTTCTCTGGATAAGGTCGAGAAAAAAATACGCTTCCAACGGCATTGTCAGCGACTGCTCCAACTGAATAATGTTCAGGTTGTTGCAGGGCGGATAGAGCAGCAGGTCTCCATATTGGAAAACAGCTTTGATGTGGTAGTCTGCCGAGCTTTGAACCGACTGGCCGATTTTGCCCGACTGGCGCAGCCTTTTTTGGTCGCTGATGGACGGTTGATAGCGATGAAAAGCACGCAGGTGCAAGCCGAGATTGAGCAATGGCGTCAGGAGGGTGGTGAAGAGACCCTGACGCTGGTGGATGTGCATGAATACCGTTTACCGTATTCAGGGGCCTATCGCGCCCTGGTGACACTAGCCCGGCGAACCTGACGGGTAGTCAACGACAACAAAAGAGCTGTGGTGGTGGCCAAGGGGGGCTTTTGGCTGAAAAGCCCAGAAGGAGAAATATATGGCAGCAACCATACTTGCCATTGCCAATCAGAAGGGCGGCGTAGGAAAAACGACTACAGCAGTAAATCTGGCTGCCAGTCTAGCGGTGGCAGAACAGCGCACGTTGCTGGTGGACATGGATCCCCAGGGCAATGCCAGCAGCGGGGTAGGGGTCGACAGCCGCGGCCTGGCTGAAACGATTTATCCGGTACTGCTGGATGAGGCACTTCTGTCCGAAGTTATTCGTCGCACTGACCTTGGGGGTCTTCATCTGGTTGCAGCCAATACCGATCTTATCGGGGCCGAACTGGAGTTGGTTGCCCTGGATGACCGTGAAACCTGTCTGCAACGCGCCCTGCTTGAGGTGATGGATGATTATGATTATGTTCTCATTGACTGTCCACCCTCGCTTGGCCTGCTGACCGTCAACGCGCTGGTGGCGGCTCATCAGGTTCTTGTCCCGCTGCAATGTGAATACTACGCCATGGAGGGCTTAGGCCACCTGACTAAAACCATTGAATTGATCAGACAGCAGCTCAATCCGAGACTGATTTTAGAGGGTATTGTTCTGACCATGTTCGATCAACGTAATAATCTGTCGCATCTGGTCAGCGAGGAGGCGAGACAGCATTTTGGCCGAAGTGTTTATGATACCGTTATTCCGCGTAATGTGCGTTTGTCGGAGGCGCCCAGCCACGGACAACCGGTGCTGCTGTACGATATTGGCTCAAAAGGGGCTCAGGCTTATATGCAGTTAGCTGAGGAATTTCTCAGGAGGTGTGCACATGGCGAAAAGACCCGCGTTAGGTAAGGGGATGGGGGCTTTGCTGGCAGGCGTGGCCGATCAGCGAGAGGGAAATTATTTTCTATGTCCGATCGAAGAACTCCGCCCACACGGCCAGCAACCGCGCAAGTCGTTCGATGACGAACGGTTGCAGGAACTGGTGGCCTCGATCCGGGAAAAGGGCGTGATTCAGCCTCTGGTGGTTCGGCGGGTAGAGGATCACTACCAGATTATCGCCGGCGAACGACGCTGGCGAGCGGCGCAGAAGGCTGGTCTGAGCGAGATTCCCGTTACGATTCAGAACGTCAGTGAGGATTGGGCTCTGGAAATCGCTCTGATTGAGAATATCCAGCGCGAAGATCTCAATCCGATCGAAGAAGCCAACGCCTACCGTAACCTGATTGAGAACTTTGATCTGTCGCAGGAGGATGTGGCTCGCCGTGTTGGCAAGAGCCGTTCGACGGTTACCAATGCCTTGCGCTTGCTGCGCTTGCCAGAAACGATTCAGCAGGAGGTCTTGAGTGGCCAGTTAAGCATGGGTCATGCCCGGGCGTTGCTGAGTCTGAATGAACCGGAAGATATGCTGGAGGCCAGCCAGCAGATCATTAAAAAGCAACTGTCCGTACGGGAAACGGAGGCTCTGGTAAAAAAAATCCAAGCATTCGAGGGGGGCGGTGCGGCGAAAGTAAAAGCCTCGGTAGCAAGTTTGTCCGCCGAATTGGAACAGTTGCAGGATATCCTGCGCAAGAATCTTGGCACCCAGGTGCGTATCCGGCCGGGCGGGGCAGGTGGCCGCATCGAAATTCATTACACTAACAGCAGTGAATTACAGCGCTTGCTTGATTTTATGAACGTTGTCTAGGAGTAGCTCCGCGTGGGAAAAACAGTCCGGCCGCAGCTGCCGCTGCTGTTTAACTGGCTGCTGAAAAGTCACCTCCGGGCTTTTTCAACGACGTAAGCCGCTGAAGCCATGCTTTCCGTCTTGCTCACAAAGTCAATCAATAGCAGGGTAAGGATTGATTTAGTGAGCCCTGTAAGGGACTCCAGGGGCTGATTCTGAACAGCCTGTTAATGCCGCTGAACAGGGTCGACGGGGATCGGGTGCTTGGAAAACGATTACAGGTTCTGGCCGCAGTGACTGGGGTGCGATGGGCTGGACGGCTACGATCAGGAGCCGCCCCCCCGATGGCGGAAGAAGAATGAAACTGCCTGATTGCTCTATAAAATTCTTGACTTACTACAAAACACTGTGTTAGGAATGCCCTGCTCTGCCCTGCAGGGTTTTTTTATGTATTCACTGGCAGCAAGCGCGAAAACTGGGAACAAAAAACGAAACGAGGTACCGCAGTGATCAGCATTGATTGGACCCTATTGGTGCAGTTTGTCAACTTCCTGGTGCTTATGGCCGTACTCAATGTCCTGCTGTACCGTCCGCTGCGGCGTGTTATGGCTGAAAGGCAGCAGGCAATCGACGGTGGCCATCAGAAAGCACGCGATCTGGAAGCGTCGATCAACGAGAAAATGGAACGCTACCAGAATCAGCTGACCCAGGCCAAGGTTGAAGGTAGCCAGCAGGCTGCCGCCCTGCGCGCCGAGGCCGCTCAGGAAGAAAGCCGTTTGCTGAGCGCAGCCCGCGACGAAGCTGGTCAGCGGCTGGAACAGCTCAAGGGCGCTGTTGCACAGGAAGCTGAACGGGCCCGCAAAGGTCTCAAGAAGGATGCAGAAGGCTTGGCGGCGTCGATCGCCAGCAAGGTTCTGGGGAGAAATGTGAAATGATGTCGCTTGCCCGTATCAACAAGATATGTCGGCCCGTCGTGCTGGGTTCGGCTGCCCTGATCGTCGCTGCTGGTGTCAGCTATGCTTCCGGTGATGCACATCATGCGGATAGTGGTGTGTTGCTGAAGGACTTTCTTTACCGTGTCTTCAATTTCAGTATAACCGTTGGTGTACTGGTCTATTTTGTGGCCCGGCCCCTGAAGAAGGCGCTGAGCGGCCGTCGTGAAGGCATTGAAAAAGCTTTGCGCGAGGCTCAGGAAACTGCCGCTGCCGCCGAAGCCAAATTTGCCGAATACGATGCCAAGCTCAGTCGTGCCGCAGAAGAGATTGTGACGCTTAAGGCAACACTGCAGGCGGAAGCCGTGGCCGAGAAGGAGCGTCTGGTGGCCCAGGCCAGGGCAGCAGCCGACCAGATTCGTCAGGAGGCGGGTAAGACCGCCGAAAGCGAAGTGGCACGGGCACGACTGCTGCTGCAGCAGGAAGCTGCTGGCCTGGCTGTGGAACTGGCAACGGATCTGCTGAAGAAAAACTTCACCCGGGAGGATCAGGCCCGCCTGGTCGAGGAATACAAGATTAAAGTGGGAGAATTGCATTGAGTACCAGCGCGATTTCAAAACGGTACGCCCAGGCTCTGGTGGAGCTGGCGGCGGAGCAGGAACTGGTCGAGCAGACCGGGACAGAGCTGGAAGCTGTTACCGCGCTGCTGGCGCGGGAGCGCGCTTTGCGCCTGCTGATGGAAAGTCCGACCCTGGCCACAGAAAAAAAGCAGGCGATTTTTGCCGACATCGCCGACAAGATACAGCTCAGCGCGATTATGCGCAACTTTGTCGGATTGTTGGTCCAAAAGGATCGCATGCGTTATGTGAAGCAAATCACGACGGATTACCGCGCTTTGGCCGATGCCCGTTCCGGCATTGTGCGGGCGCTGGTGACCTCGGCGACAAAGCTGACCAAGAACCAGGCCGATCTCATCAGGCAGGGACTGGAACAGCAGACCGGTTGCACGGTTGATCTGCAACTGGAGGTGGATTCGAGCCTGATCGGTGGCTTGAAGGCCCAGGTGGGCGACAAGGTTTTTGACGGCAGCATCAAGACCCAGCTCAATCGGATTGAAGATACCTTAAAGAAGGGGTAAGCGGACTCATGGAAATCAAAGCAGAAGAAATCAGCGCGATTATCAAGAAGCAGATCGAGAATTTCGGCCGTGAGGTTGAAGTCAGCGAGACCGGCAGCATCATCTCTGTGGGCGACGGTATTGCTCGTATTCACGGTCTGGATAAGGCCATGTCCGGTGAGTTGCTGGAGTTTCCCGGCAACACCATGGGGATGGTACTCAACCTGGAAGAAGACAATGTCGGCGCCGCCATTCTGGGGGATTCCGAACATATCAAGGAAGGCGATACCGTCAAGCGTACTGAGCGCATCGTTCAGGTACCGGTTGGTGAAAGTCTGATTGGTCGCGTAGTTAATGGTATTGGTCTGCCGATTGATGGCAAGGGCGAAATCAAGTCTGATCATTACAGCCAGGTCGAAATCAAGGCCCCGGGTATCGTTGCTCGTAAATCGGTTCACGAGCCGATGCAGACCGGTCTGAAAGCTATTGATGCCATGGTTCCTATCGGCCGCGGACAGCGCGAACTGATCATTGGCGACCGTCAAACCGGCAAGACGGCAGTGGCCATTGACACCATCATCAACCAAAAGGGCCAAGACGTTATCTGTATTTATGTCGCCATCGGCCAGAAGCGGTCAACGGTCGCCCAGGTGGTTGACAAGCTCAAGCAGCACGGTGCCATGGATTACACCATTATCGTTGCCGCCACTGCTTCCGATCCGGCCCCGCTGCAGTTCATTGCACCCTATACCGGTGTCACCATGGGTGAGTTCTTCCGCGACAACGGCCGCCATGCACTGATCATCTATGATGATCTGTCCAAGCAGGCTGTTGCCTACCGCCAGCTGTCACTGCTGCTGCGTCGTCCGCCTGGACGTGAGGCTTTTCCCGGTGACGTATTCTATCTGCACAGCCGCCTGCTTGAACGTGCGGCCAAGCTCAATGACAACCTCGGCGCCGGTTCGTTGACCGCGTTGCCAATTATCGAGACCCAGGCCGGTGACGTTTCTGCTTATATCCCGACCAACGTGATCTCGATTACAGACGGCCAGATCTTCCTCGAAACCGATCTGTTCTATTCCGGTGTGCGTCCGGCCATCAACGTCGGTCTGTCGGTCTCCCGCGTCGGCGGCAGTGCCCAGATCAAGGCCATGAAGCAAGTGGCCGGTACCCTGCGTCTGGCTCTGGCTCAGTATCGTGAAATGGCGGCTTTTGCTCAGTTCGGATCAGACCTCGATGCGGCTACCCAGCGCCAGCTGCAGCGCGGTGAGCGTCTGGTCGAGATTCTCAAGCAGGGGCAGTATCAGCCGCTGCCGGTAGCCCAGCAGATTGTGGTGATTTACGCTGCCAATAATGGCTATGTTGATGCCTATCCGACTCAGGCCATCCGCCGTTATGAAGCCGAGCTGTTGTCGTTCATGGCGACCAAGCATGGTGATATCATGAATGATCTGACGACGAAAAAGGCCATCGATGCCGATCTGCAAGGTCGTATCAAGGCAGCACTGGAAGAATTTAAGGGCCAGTTTGTTGCCTAACAGCTTTAATCCGAGGGTGCTCTGATGGCAAATCTGAAGGATATCAAGAAGCGGATCGGCACGGTTAAAAACACGCAGCAGATTACCAAGGCTATGAAAATGGTGTCTGCCGCGAAGCTGCGTCGTGCCCAGGACGCTGTTGTCGCTGCCCGGCCCTATGCCGACAAGATGGCCGAAGTTCTGGCCAGCATGGCCTCGCGCGAACTCGAACAGAGTCATCCGTTGCTCGAACAACGTGAAAAAAAGCGTGCTCTGGTTCTGGTGGTTACAGCAGACCGCGGTCTGTGCGGTGGTTTCAACAGCAATATCGCCAAGGCTGCCGAGGCTTTTGCCCGTGCTAACGAGGTGGATTTTGAGGAAATCGCTCTGCGTATAGTCGGCCGCAAGGGCAATGAGATGCTCAAACGCCGCGCCGGTCTGGTGATTGACAAGGTCTATGAAAACATCACCGGGCACATAAGCTATGCCACTGCGGCGTTGCTGGGTCAGGAAATCGTGTCGGACTACGAAGCCGCCCTGTACGACTCGGTGTACGTTTTATATAACCGGTTTAACAGTGCGATCAGCCAGGAAGTCACGTTGACCCAATTGTTGCCGATCCAGCCGGAACCTGTGGTGGAAGACACCTACATGGCCGATTACATCTACGAGCCAGGTTGCGCTGAGGTGCTGTCGTCGATTCTGCCGAAATATGTCGAGGTGCAGATCTTTCGCTCGCTGCTCGAATCGGTGGCGTCGGAGCATGGTGCCCGCATGAGCAGCATGGACAATGCCAGCAAGAACGCGGCGGAGATGATCAATAAGCTGACCCTGCAGTACAACCGGGCTCGTCAGGCAGCCATCACCACCGAGCTGATGGAGATCATTTCCGGCGCTGAGTCGATCAAATAACGTCTACCCGTCTTCGCTCCACCCCGTGGGTGCCAAAGGAGTTTTAGATCATGAATAAGGGAAAAATTGTACAGGTCATCGGCCCAGTCGTTGACGTTCAGTTTGAAGCCGGCAAACTGCCTGAAATCTATCACGCTGTTAAAATCACCAATCCCTCCCTTGGTGGTGGCGAGTGGAATCTGGTGTGTGAGGTTGCGCAGCATCTGGGCGAAAATACCGTCCGGACCATTGCCATGGACTCCACCGAGGGTCTGGTGCGTGGCCAGGAGGTTTTGTCCACGGGCAAGCAGATCGTCATGCCGGTTGGTCGCAAAACCCTTGGCCGCATTCTTAACGTGGTTGGTGAGCCCGTCGACGAGGCTGGACCGGTCAATGCTGACAAGGAATGGGAAATTCACCGGCCAGCGCCGGCTTTTGTCAACCAGTCGACCAAGGTTGAGTCCTTTGAAACCGGTATCAAGGTCATCGACCTGCTTGCTCCCTATGCCCGTGGCGGCAAGATTGGTCTGTTCGGCGGTGCCGGCGTCGGCAAAACCGTTCTGATCATGGAACTGATCAACAATATCGCCCAGCAGCATGGCGGTTTTTCCGTATTTGCCGGCGTTGGCGAGCGTACCCGTGAAGGCAACGACCTGTGGCAGGAAATGAAGGAATCCGGCGTTCTCGATAAGGCAGCGCTGATTTATGGCCAGATGAACGAGCCCCCTGGCGCCCGTGCCCGAGTGGCATTGTCGGCGCTGACCGTGGCGGAATATTTTCGCGACGAGGAGAATCAGGATGTGTTGCTGTTTGTTGACAACATCTTCCGTTTCACTCAGGCAGGTTCCGAGGTTTCGGCACTGCTTGGCCGCATTCCGTCGGCTGTCGGTTATCAGCCGACACTCAGCACCGAAATGGGCGAGCTGCAGGAGCGCATTACCACCACGGACAAGGGCTCGATTACCTCGGTCCAGGCCATTTACGTTCCGGCGGACGACCTGACCGACCCGGCTCCGGCAACGGCTTTCGCCCACCTTGACGCCACGACCGTTCTTTCCCGTCAGATTGCTGAACTCGGTATCTATCCGGCGGTGGATCCTCTCGACTCTTCCAGCCGTATTCTTGATCCTCAGGTCGTCGGCGAAGAGCACTATCAGCTGGCGCGTGACGTGCAGTATGTTTTGCAGCGCTACAAGGATCTACAGGACATCATCGCGATTCTCGGTATGGATGAGCTTTCCGAGGAGGACAAGCTGGTGGTTGCCCGTGCCCGCAAGATCCAGCGTTTCCTGTCGCAGCCGTTCCATGTGGCTGAAGCCTTTACCGGTACGCCGGGTAAATACGTCGAGCTGAAGGATACCATTCGCGGCTTCCGTGAAATTGTTGATGGCAAGCACGATAGCGTGCCCGAGCAGGCCTTCTATCTGGTGGGCACCATTGAAGAGGCGCTGGAAAAAGCAAAATCGATGGCTGCAGCCTGATCGTGTGCGTACAGGGACGGCACCTTGCCCTCCTGCTAAGATAAAGGAAATCGCTCATGGCTGAAAAAATGAAACTGGAAATGGTGACGCCCTATAAAAAGGTGCTGTCAGAGGAGGTTGACGAGATCATCGCGCCTGGCATTGTGGGCGAGTTGGGTCTACTTCCTGGCCATACCCCTCTGCTGACGACCCTGAAGATAGGTGAGCTGACCTATCGCAAAAATGGTGCTGCCTTTCATGTGGCGGTCAATTGGGGCTATCTTGAAGTTGAGGACGATACGGTCACGGTTTTGGCCGAAACGGCCGAGCCGGCCGACGAGATTGACCTGGCACGGGCTCAGGCCGCACTGGGACGGGCAGAAATCGCCCTGAAGACCCTGACGCCGGAAGACAAGAACTACCGGATCATGGAGGCCGCGCTGGAACGGGCTCTGATTCGTATCCAGGTGGCGGGCAAGAAGGTGCGCTAGTCCGACCTTCTGCTATCAGCGCGTGGCATGCAAGACGGCATTTCCTGAACAGGGAGTGCCGTCTTTTTTCTTGGCAGGTTGTATCGGGCAGAAGCGGTTCGGGTAGCGTTGCAAATAGAACTTGCCTTTACGGATGTATACTGTATACACTAAAAACCGTTACCGGAACGATCAATACAGTTTCGCCTGCTGCAGGCGGAAGGAAACAGTTCTTCATGAAGAATAAGTCTATCGAACGTCATCAGACGCTGCGCGAGAAAATTCTCGAAAGTATCCGTGATGCTATTTTGCGGGGTAGCCTGCGGGCTGGCGAGCGGGTATCCGAGCCTGAACTGGCGGAACGCTATGGTATCAGTCGCACTCCGATCCGGGAGGCCTTTCGTCAGCTGGAATCGGAAGGCTATCTGACCGTGGTGCCGCGCAAAGGCGCGGTCGTGACGGCGCTGTCCGAACGGGATGTTGAGGAGTTTTATTCAATCAAAAGTATTCTTGAGGGTTATGCTGCTAATCTGGCAGCGCAGCGCCTGAGCGACAAGGATATTGAAAAACTTGAAGCGATCAACAACCGGTTGGCCAAGCTGGCTTCTGCTGGGGATGTGAAAACCTTTTTTCGCGTTCACAATGAGTTTCATGAACACTTTATCCGAGCGTCTGGCAACTCCCGCCTGCTGGAGTTGATCCAGCAGTTGCTCAAGAAGTTTGACCGCCTGCGCATTGCCTCTTTATCGCTGCCCGGCCGCATGGAGATTTCGGTGCAGGAGCATCGCAAGATCATTGATGCCTTTCGTCAGCGCGACAGCGAAACAGCTGATCTTCTCGTTCGCAAGAACGCGGCCTATGGTGGTCAGGTGTTGATCCAGAGTATGAATAATGATTAGCATCGTATAGCGCCTGTCCACCAGGAGGGGTGCAGCCAAGGTGCGACAGGTTGGCACAGCGCGCAGACCGGATCAACATGTAATCTTCAGGAACGTCACCGGCACAGAGCCTTAGGTGGCGTTTTTTCGTTGGGAGCGATGGGGAGCAATTCAGTGCCGAAAGCTGGCGGTTGCTGACAAAGGAATTCAGGGGCGAAAGCGGGGACAGTGCTCGATCAGATAGACAGCGACGCCAAAGAGGACGAGTGCGCCGGCGAGGCTCAGGCCGAAGGAAAGGGCAAGTTCCAGTTCACCAAAGCCGAGCAGGGCGTGACGGAAACCGTCGAGCAGATAGAGCAGTGGATTGCACAGGGACAGTTTCTGCCACAGCGGCGGCAGAATCGAGACGGGATAGAAGACGCCACCCAGAAAGATCAGCGGCAGCAGCACAAAATTGATATACATGGACAGACCATCAAAACTGTTGGCAAACAGTCCGGCGATCAGTCCCAGCAGGGCGAACAGGAAGCTGGCCAGTAGTGCCATCAGGGCGGCCAGAAAGGGATGGCTCCAGGGTAGCGGGGTGAAAATGCGGGCGATTAGGCCAACGGCTGTGCCCACCAGCATGCCCCGCAGCATGGCTGCCAGACAATAGGCCGCAACGATTTGGCAGGCAGATAATGGCAGAACGAGCAGGTCGGCGATGCTGCCGAGATGGCGTGACATGAACAGCGATGAGGAGGTGTTGGAAAAAGCGTTGTTGATAATGCCCATCAGGATCAGTCCGGGAGTAACAAACTGGACATAGCTGAAACCATCGACAACGCTGATGCGCTGGCCCAGGGTGGCGCCGAAGACAAACAGATAAAGCACCGCGATCATCACCGGGGTCAGCAGGGTCTGACTGTAAACCCGGGTAAAACGGCGAATTTCCTTAAGCAATAGGGTTGTAAAGCAGCGCCGGCTATTGAACATGGAGCACTCCGGTGGTTTTGGCGCTGGCTACATCGCGGGTCAGGTGCAGGAACACGTCTTCGAGACTCGGACCGCTGGTATCAAAATCGCTGATATCCAGGCCAAGCTGCTGCAGCTGTGTCAGCAGCAGACAGACGGAGGTCTCGGCCGGCAGGCGCAATTGCAGCGCACGGCCGCCAGAACTCAGCTGAGGTTGCCAGGGCATCAGTGCCGACGGTATCGCCCGCAGCGGGCGAGACAGCCTGACGTGCAGCTGGCGCTGCTGGATCTGCTGTTTGAGCCGCTCTGTGGCATCAAGCGCTACCAGTCGACCCTGCTTGAGGATGGCGACGCGCTGACACATCTGTTCGGCTTCCTCCAGGTAGTGGGTTGTCAGCAGAACCGTGGTGCCGGACCGGTTGACATCGCGGATGAACTGCCACAGGCTGTGACGCAATTCCAGATCCACACCCGCGGAGGGTTCATCAAGGATCAACAGGGCAGGCTTGTGAATCAGGGCTTTGGCTAGCATGAAACGGCGCTTGGTGCCACCGGAGAGATGATTAACCGGTTTGTGCAGATAGGGAGTAAGGGCCAGGCGTTCAACAATGTGGGCGTACCAGTGCGGGTCGAGCTGGGTACCATAGAAACCGGGCTGCAACTGCAGGGCCTGATGGATGGTGAAAAAGGGGTCGGCGATGAGTTCCTGATGCATGACGCCGAGCTGGCAGCGGGCTGCCCGGCTGCGACTGGCACTGCGGAGTACTGGCTGACCGAAGACATGGATGGCACCGGAACCAATGCGGCAGCCACCAGCGATCATGTTGATGGTGGTACTTTTGCCGGCGCCGTTGGGACCGAGCAGACCGAAGATTTCGCCGGCCTCCACGCGGAAACTCAGATGATCCACCACCAGCTGGGAGCCGAAGTGTTTGCACAGGTCAACTATGTCCAACGCCACTGTCATGGCGGCACTATAACGCAAAAAAGGGATGGGAGATAACCTTTCTTTTCCGCGGGGTTTTGTGTAGAGTGTGCGCCGCCGCGGGGCCGGCTCTCGCCACCCTGACCGACACAGCCGAATGGGACGATAACGATGAAAAAAGCAGTGGTTCTCTACAGTGGCGGCCTGGATTCAACAACCTGTGTCGCCCTGGCACAGGCAGCGGGTTGCCGGGTTCATGCCCTGAGTTTTGCTTATGGGCAGCGCCATCAGATCGAGTTGGAGCAGGCTCGCCGGTTTGCCGGCCGTCTGGGCATCAGCGAGCACCGGATAGTCAGTATCGATCTGCGTCAGTTTGGCGGCAGTGCCCTGACCGCCGATCTGGAGGTGCCCAAGGACTGCTGCGATGAGCCTGGTATTCCGGTTACCTATGTGCCCGCCCGTAACACCATCTTTTTGTCCTACGCCCTGGCCTGGGCCGAGGTGCTCGGTTGTTTCGATATCTATATCGGGGTCAATGCCCTCGACTACTCCGGTTATCCCGACTGCCGGCCCGAGTTTATTGCCGCCTTTGAACAGATGGCCAATCTGGCGACCCGTGCCGCGGTGGAAGGACAGGGCCATTTCCGCATTCACGCGCCACTGTTGCAGCTGACCAAGCGCGAAATTATCGAAACCGGTCTGCGGCTGGGGGTAGACTACAGCCTGACCCATTCCTGCTACGATCCGGATGCCAGCGGTGCCGCCTGTGGCCGCTGCGATTCCTGTCTGCTGCGGCTCAAGGGCTTTCGCGAAGCCGGCCTGACCGATCCGGTGCGCTACCAGGCGCGGGGCTAGCCGCCATGAAGACCATGCCCGATCTGCAACAGAGCCGCGATACCCGCCAGATCGCCATTGATCGCGTCGGCATCAAGGATGTCCGTTACCCCATCGTGGTCCTGGACAAGAACCGGTCACGCCAGCACACCATTGCCAGCGTCAATATGTATGTCGAGTTGCCCCACCAGTTCAAGGGCACCCATATGAGCCGTTTTGTGGAGATTCTCAACCAGTACCGCGGCGAGATTACCTTCTACAATATGGATCGGATTCTGGCGGCCATGAAAGAGCGACTCGAATCCGATTGTGCTCATATGGAGCTGAGTTTTCCCTATTTTATCGAGAAAACAGCACCGGTTTCGGGCGCCCGCAGCCTGATGAGCTACGATTGCCGGTTTATCGGCACCCTGGCCACTGACAAGGATTTTGTCCTGGAGGTCTGTGTGCCCCTGACTTCTCTGTGTCCCTGCTCACGCGAAATCAGCCGCTATGGCGCCCATAACCAGCGTAGCTATGTACGGGTTGCCATTCGCGCTCATGACATGGTCTGGATTGAGGATCTGGTGGCGCTGGTGGAGGAATGCGGCAGTGCGCCGGTCTATGCCCTGCTCAAGCGTGAAGACGAAAAAGCGGTAACCGAGCAGGCCTACGAGAACCCGCGTTTTGTCGAGGACATCGTGCGCGAGGTGACCCGCCGGCTCAAGGCGGTGGCGGCCATAGACTGGTTCAGTGTGGAGTGTGAAAATTTCGAGTCGATTCACGACCATTCAGCGTATGCCACCCTGGAATATCGCCGGGGATAACTGTGGATAAGTCGGTGGTTTCTACAGAGTTATCCACAGAAGTGCCACCGCTGGCGCCGCAGCAGTTGTGGATACTGGCGAAACAGCCGCTGGCGGGGCAGGTAAAAACCCGCCTGGTTCCGCCGCTGCAATCGCGCCAGGCGGCGGCTCTGGCGGGGCTGAGTCTCAAGGATAGTCTGACCCTGGCCAGACAACTGCCGGAGGTGCATACCGGTTTGTGTGTGGCGGGAGATCTCGCCTGGTTTGCCCGCCAGGCTGCTGATCTGCCCTGCCGAGCGCAGGTCGAGGGTGATCTGGGGGCGCGGCTGACGGCGTTGTTCGCGCAGGCTTTTGCCGCTGGCGCCCGTCGCGTCTGCGCCATCGGCAGCGACAGCCCCGATCTGCCACCTGGTCGTATTGGCGAGGCCTTTGCCGCCCTGGCGGACCACGATGTTGTCATAATTCCTGCATCTGATGGCGGTTATGTGCTGATCGGCTGCAGCGGCGCTTATCCGCAGCTGTTTGACGCCATCGCCTGGAGCAGTCCGCTGGTCTGTCGCCAGAGCTGTGAGCGGGCGGTTGCGGCCGGTCTGCGGTTGCGGCTGCTCCCGCCCTGGCACGATCTGGATACTCCGGCGGATTTGCGACGGCTGGCAATGCAGCCCGGCCGGTTGCGGAGTCAGCGTTATGCCCGTCGTTGTCTGCGGGCGTTGCCAAAAAGTTGACCTCCCTGTCAAGAACGGCGGGGCCGGATTGGCCGGTGGCGCCAGCAGGGGGGCGTGTTCTGTAACGAGAAGGAGTGTCAGGTGGCGGAATTGATCTGGAACGCCGGACCGGTCGTCAAACTGGTGATGCTGTTACTGGTTTATCTGTCCGTGGTTTCCTGGGCGATCATATTGTACAAATGGCGGCTGGTGCGGCGGGCCTTGCAGCAGAGCCAGGCGTTTCTCGACTGTTTCTGGAGCAAGCGGCGCCTTGATCTGGTGGCCCAGCAGCTGGATAGCTTCAGCGATTCACCGCTGACGGCACTGTTCCGGGAAGGTTATCAGGAGCTGGTGCGGGTGCAGCCCCCACGCAAGGAGGGCGAGGCGCCGACGCTGGTGCTCAGCGACAGTGGCGCCGACAATATCGCCCGTGCCCTGCGGCGCAGCACGACCCAGCAGACCCAGCAGCTCGAAAAATATCTGACCTTTCTGGCCACTACCGGTTCGACCGCACCCTTTATCGGTCTGTTTGGCACGGTCTGGGGCATCATGGATTCCTTCCATGGCATCGGTCAGACCGGCAGCGCCTCGCTGGCGGTGGTGGCGCCGGGTATTTCCGAGGCCCTCATCGCCACGGCCATCGGTTTGCTGGCCGCCATTCCAGCGGTGGTCGGCTATAACTACTTCCTCAGCAAAATCAACCGCCTGATCGGCCAGATGGATACCTTTAGTCAGGAATTCCTCAATATTGTCCAGCATATGGCGCGGAGGGCGTAATGGAACTGGGCCCTGGGCCACGCCGTGGCGCCATGTCGCAGATCAACGTGACGCCCTTTGTCGATGTCATGCTGGTTTTGCTCATCATCTTCATGGTGACAGCGCCGATGATGGAAAAGGGTGTCGATGTCAATTTGCCGGAAGTCAGTCAGGCGCCTGATCTACAGGCGGCCCAGACCGCGCTGATGGTCAGTATCGACGCCAAGGGGCAGATCTTTGTCTCCGGCCAGGCGGTCGAGAACCCCCAGCAGCTTGTCGCTGTGCTGCAGCAAATGCGTAAGGAGGCAACGGATAAGGCCGTCTATCTCGAAGCGGACCGGGAGGTGCGCTATGAGCAGGTGATGCAGGTGATGGCGGCAATTCGCCAGGCGGGTGTCGAGCGGCTGGGCATGGTGGCTCAGGAAGAACGCCGTTAACGGCAAAGGCAGAAATTCTCATGAGCACTGAGCAGGGCGTTTCCGCTGAAAATTCTTCCGTTCCCGGCGGTCTGCGCCGGACCTTGTTCGTGTCGCTGGGCCTGCATCTGCTGTTGCTGGCTCTGGCGCTCAGTGGTTGGCAGTTTCATCGCCAAAAACCCCGGCCCCAGGTCTATCAGGTGAACCTGCTGCACAAGCCGGTGATGCGGCCGCAGGCGGGCCGGCCCGATGCGCCGACCAAACCGCAGAAGCCGGCGGCTAAACCGGCAGCTCCTGCCCGTCCGCCGCAGTCCGCCAAGCCCAAGGCGCCGCCAAAGCCGGCCGAACCCAAAGCCAAGGTGCCGCCGCCAGCCAAGCAACCGCCGCAACCTGTGCCCCCCAAGCCCGCAGCCAAACCGGCGCCGAAACCCGAGCCCAAAGCGGCACCGAAGGCTGAGCCCAAACCGGTGGTGCCACCGAAGCCGGCGCCTGTCACCAAAGCCAAAGAGGTGGCCAAGCCGAACATTGATCAGCAGTACAGCCAGACCCAGGACGCCATTGCCGAGATGCGCCGCCGCCAACAAAACGCGGCCACGCAGGAATCCAGCAGTCGCCAGCGCATTGAGGAGCTCAAACGGCAACTGGCGGAACAGGCCCAGCGGCCCCTGCCGACCACGGCGGGCGTGACTGCGCCGGTGGGGCAGGTGGGCGGCAGCGGGGATCAGATTGGAGTTGATATGCGGGCCTGGATCGAGGAAAAACTGGCTTCCAACTGGATTCTGCCCGATGCCTATCGTGATCGCGGCCTGCGGGCCGAAATGCGCCTGCGTTTCAGCCCGCAGGGCGCCCTGCTGAGCTTCAACCTGATTCGCTCGTCGGGCAACGCGTTTTTCGATGATTCGGTGCAGCGGGCCGTTGCCCTGTTGCAGCAGGAGGGTCTGCCGACACCACCGGAACGCGTTCTTGAGCTGACAATCGCCTTTGACCCGGAAGAGATGCTATGAACCGCCTTGGTTTTGTTGTGTTCCTGCTGCTCGGCGTGCTGCTGACCAGCCTGGCTGTTCCGGTGTGGGCAGCCGATATCACCATTACCCGCCCCGGCGGCCAGGCTGTGCCCATGGCACTGGTGCGGGCACTGCCCGCCCAGCAGGTCGATCTGGCGCTGGAGACCACGCTGAATCAGGTACTGCAGGCCGATCTCGATCTCAGCGGCCTGGTCAGCCTGATTGATCCGGCGGCCTTTCTCGATGACGCCCGTCGCCCGACGCTGACCAGTCGCGATATCAATTTTGCCCAGTGGCGGATGCTGGGTGCCCAGCTGCTGATCAAGGGGCGTTATCATCTGGCTGGCAGCAACCTGACGCTGGAGCTGCGTCTGTTCGATGTGAGTAACCGGCGCCTGCTGACCGGTCAGAACTACCAGGGCCGGCCACAGGAGGTGCGCCGCATGGCCCATCGCTTTGCCGACGAGGTGATGCGGGCCTTGACCGGCCGCAAAGGGCCCTTTGATACCCGCATTGCCTATATCTGCACCAACAGCGGCCACAAGGAGCTTTACATTGCCGATGTCGATGGTCATGAGCCGCGCCGCATCACCAATCACGGTCACCTGGTGCTGAACCCGGATTTCGCTCCCCATGGCCGGGAATTACTGTTCACCTCCTACCGTCATGGCAACCCGGATCTGTTCCGCAAGGAGATCTTCAGCGGTCATGAGGCGCGGATCTCGCATCAGCCCGGGCTCAACATTGCCGCCCGTTACAGCCCCAGCGGCCGGGAAATCGCCCTGACCCTGTCGCGCGACGGCAATGCCGAACTCTATCTGATGGGCCTTGATGGTCGGATTCACAAGCGGTTGACCAATGCCTGGGGCATCGATGTCGATCCCAGTTTCAGTCCGCTCGGCGACCGGTTGGTGTTCGTGTCTGACCGGCTCGGCAGTCCGCAGCTATTTCTTCTCGATCTGCTCAGTGGTCAGACACAACGTTTGACCACCAGCGGTTCCTACAATGTCACGCCGGCCTGGAGTCCTGATAACCAATGGATTCTGTTCAGCCGCCTGCAACAGGGGGTGTTTAATCTGTTCCGCATCCGGCCAGATGGCAGTGACGAGCAGCAACTGACCTTCGATGGTGGCAGCAAGGAACATGCGCGCTGGAGCCCCGACAGCCGCTTCGTGATTTATTCCGAGCAGCAGGGTAGCCAGAAACGGCTGATGGTGATGCGTGCCGATGGCACCGGCCAGCGGTCGATTCTGACGCCACCGGGCAGCAGCAGTCATCCGGCCTGGTCGCAGCAGTAAGCGGGAGCAGACGAGCTCTGGCTGCGGTGAAAAGAGGCCCTGTTTGTCCGCAGGCGCATTGGAGCGTTGACAAGGACGGTCCCTTGCTCTACCGTGACGGCCAGACATCGTCGTTATCCAGAGTGGTGGAGGGATTGGCCCGATGAAACCACAGCAACCGATCCGCCGGGCGGATGTCAGGTGCTAAATCCAGCCCCGCAACCGGGGAAAGATGGGACGGAGTCTTGCAATACGCTGGATACGTCCTGGTATTGAAAGGCCCTTTTCCCCTCTGCCGGAAAAAGGGCCTTGTTTGTTTTTCTCCGGGGTTTCCCGGCAGGGGGCGCCATTGACCGACATGGAGCAGGTTACCACCCGGTTTGTCACCTTCGAGGAAGAACTGCGTCTGGAGAGCGGCCGGCTGCTGGCGCCCGTGACCCTGGCGTATGAGACCTATGGCCGCCTTAACGCGGTGGCTAGCAATGCCATTCTGGTGGCACATGCCTGGACCGGCGATGCTCACGCTGCCGGTCGTTACAGCCCGCAGGATCGCAAAGGCGGCTGGTGGGACGATATGATCGGACCGGGCAAGGTGCTGGATACCGAGCGTTTCTTCGTGATCTGTTCCAATGTCATTGGTTCCTGCAAGGGTTCCACCGGTCCAACCAGCCTGAATCCGCAGACGGGCCGGCCGTACCGGCTGTCGTTCCCGATTGTCATGGTGCGCGATATGGTGCGCGCACAGCAGCGGCTGATTGACCATCTGGGCATTGGTCGGCTGCTGGCTGTGATCGGCGGCAGCATGGGGGCCATGCAGGCGCTGGAATGGGGCATTCATTTTCCCGAGCGGGTGGGCGCGATTATCCCGATCGCCGGTACCGGTCGGACCTCGCCCATGGCCATCGCGCTCAACGCTCTGGCCCGTCAGGCGATCTACAATGATCCGCTGTGGAAGAAGGGCAACTACAAGCCGGAACATCCGCCGGCCAGCGGCTTTGCCTTGGCACGGGCGGTAGGGCACATCTCGTTTTTGTCCGAACAATCGATGCAGATGAAATTCGGCCGGCGCTTTTCGGCCCGCGATGGTCTGTTCGACTTTTTCGGTCAGTTCGAGATCGAACGCTATCTGGAATACAACGGCAACAGTTTTGTCGAACGCTTTGATCCCAATGCCTTCCTTTATCTGGCCAAGGCCCTCGATCTGTATGATGTGGCCTGGAATTTTTCCAGCCCGGACGAGGCATTGGAGCGGTTGAATTGCCCGTCGCTGTGGTTTGCCTTTAGTTCTGACTGGCTCTATCGGCCAGAGGAAACCGAGGCGGTGGTAGCGATTCTGGCCCGCCAGAACAAGCCGGTGGACTATCACTGCATCGCTTCAGACTACGGTCACGATTCGTTTCTGGTCGAACCGGAAAAGTTCACGCCCTATGTGGTGAGGTTTCTTGATGAGCAGGCCCGCCAGGCCGGTTGCTAAAAAGCGGCATGGCCTGTCAGGTAAAAGAGAGAATGTTGAGGCTGACTCAGAACAGATCGAGCTGACGCGGATTTTTTTTGACGGGAATAAAGAAGGGTTTGGGCAGAAAACGCGGACATTCGAGTAGCCGCGTGCCGTAAAGCTGGCGGCAGCTGCGCAGGCAGCGTTCACACAGGGAGTTGTAGCGCGGGGACTCGGTAGCCAAGGGACACGGCTTTCAGTTTCGGCGCCGGTGAGCAGCGCAGCTGTCAGATCGCGCCATTATCAGGCTGACTCAGAATCCTGTCAATAGCCGCCAGCAGCTCCCTTTGCTGATTGGCAAAGGGATCGATCCACAGGTCAATACGCCGCTCTGGCTTGGTGTGGCCGTAGAGGGGATCGTAATAGTCCGTCATCAACGCGGCGATCAGCGCCGGCCAGTCGCGCTGCTGTTGCAGCTGCAGCAGCGCGTCGACCCGGGCCTGCCCCAGCCGTTGGCGCAGGGCGCGAATGGGCGGGATGAAATCCGCCGCCGGCTGGTCGCCAACGGCATAGTCCTCGGCGATGACCTGTACCCGCTTGTCCAGAGCGGTTTCCAGCCACAGGGTGGTCTCCTGCTGCAGGGCGTCGTACAGACGTAACGGCAGCACCAGCCGGCCGATATGACGGCTTTCGCCTTCTGTCAGGGCCCACTGGTCAGGGCCGATGTGGCGCAGTCGCTCCCACAGCAGGGCTTCAAACTGTTTCTGACTTGGCTGGGGGTGCAGGCCAATGGCGCCGAAGGCACTGCCGCGGTGGTTGGCCAGGCCCTCCAGGTCCAAAACGCTGACCCCCTGTTGATCAAGCTGGCGCAGAATACGGGTCTTGCCGACACCGGTGAGGCCACGCAGAACCAAGAGCCGACCCCAGGTGCCGTTGGCAAAAAAATCAACCACATGACGTCGAAATGCCTTGTGACCACCCTGCAGCTGGAAGGCCGGCAGTCCGGCGAGTTGCATAAAGGCGGTCATGGCCTGGCTGCGCTGTCCGCCGCGCCAGCAGTACAGCACCAGCGGCCGTCGCCGGTCGCCTTGCAGGCGGACAATCTGGTCGATCAGGCGTGGCAGCTGCGGTGCCACCTGTTCCAGTGCGAACTGGCGCGCCGCGCTGCTGCCCTGCTGCTTGTAGAGGGTGCCGACGGCAGCGCGTTCGGTGTCGTTCAGTAGCGGCACGTTGCAGGCGCCGGGGATGTGGCCGTCGGCGTATTCAGCCGGGCTGCGCACATCAATGAACAGGCTGTTCTGATCGCGCCAGTCAAGGGCGGTGGCCAGGTCGATAATCAGTCCGGGATGCAGCATGCGGGATTCCCTTGCGCTCGGGGAGAGGGGCAAACAGGCCGGCGAGTGTAGCACGGATGCGCGGCAGCAGCCACAGTCACAAAGGGGGTGCCGCTTCGAATGCGGCCATTGACCGGCGAAAGCCATTGACAGTTTTTAGCCCCCTGTGGTACAAAACCGCGTTTGAAATGTCAGGCAGTTAGCGAAATGAAGAAATGGAAGCGGGCGATGGCCGAAAACCGGCGCGAGCTGTATAAATCCCTCGGCTTTTTGTCGAGTGTCGGCATCTGCATGGTGGCATCCATTCTCATTGGCATGGCCATGGGCTACTATCTTGACCAGTGGCTTGGTACCGCGCCTTGGCTGCTGCTGATTTTTCTCGGCTTCGGTATCGCTTCGGGTTTTCGTAACATCTTCATTCTGACCGAGCGTGAACTGAAGCGCCAAAAACGCGAAGAAGGCCAGGACCGGCAGGCGTGAAGACCGATGAAACCCTGCTGCTTGCACGGCTGGCACGCCGTAATTGGCTGCTGCTGGTGGTTTTGGTGCTGGCGTCGCTGCCGTTGCAGCGCTGGGATCTGACCCTCGGCGTTGCCAGTGGTGGGCTGGTGGCAGTGGGCGGTTATCAATGGCTGTACCGTTCGCTGGTTCGTGCCCTGCAGGAAGGCAGCGGTGCCGCGCGGCGTTTTCAGCGGGGCTACTTGCTGCGCCTGGCGGTTCTCGCGGTGCTGCTGGTGATACTGATCGCGCTGGTGCGGGTACACCCAGCCGGTCTGGTTGTTGGATTGTCCATCGTGGTCATCAATCTGTTTTGGGCCACTGTTGAGCGTGTATTTTAAGGCATAAGGAGGCGCGATCCCCCATGACTCACCCGTTTCTGATTTTCCAATGGCTCGAGCAACAGTTGCACACCCACATCGGTGAACATGTTACTTACACCTGGTTCGTCATGCTGCTGCTGATCGTGCTGGGTTTTATTGTGTCGCGTGCCGTCAAGATGGTGCCCGCGGGCTGGCAGAACCTGATGGAATCTGTCGTCAGCGGTATTGAAAACCTGATTGTTGAGACCATGGGGCCCAAGGGTAGAACCTATTTCCCGCTGATCGCTACCTTTGCCCTGTTCATTCTGGTTTCGAACCTGATCGCCCTGGTTCCGGGTTTCTACCCGCCGACCGCCAATCTGAACACCAACGCCGCCCTGGCGCTGACCGTTTTTGCCATGACCCATATCATTGGTGTCAAGGAGCACGGCATTTCCTATGTCAAGCACTTCATGGGGCCGATTCTGGCGCTGGCACCGCTGATCTTCATCATCGAGATCATTGGCCATCTGGCTCGGCCGCTGTCATTGTCGCTGCGTCTTTTCGGTAACATGTATGGCCATGAGATTGTGTTGATGATCTTTTTTGCCCTGGTGCCGCTGTTCCTGCCTATTCCGATGATGATGATGGGCATTCTGGTGGCCTTCATCCAGGCCTTCGTCTTTACCCTGCTGGCCATGATCTATATTGCCGGCGCGCTGGAAGAGGCTCACTGATTTCGCTTCATTGCTGAGGCTTTTAACGCGCCGGATGCCGGCGCGAGGTCCTATTCAGTATAGGAAGAAAAACCACCCACCCCAATGTTTGCAGAAGGAGAATGAAGATGACGTTTTTCGCATGGTGTATGATCGCTGCAGGTTTCGGTATGGCTATCGGTTCCTTCGGTACCGGCCTTGGTCAGGGTCTGGCTATCAAATCGGCAGTTGAAGGCGTTGCTCGCAATCCGAGTGCCAGCGGTAAAATCCTCACGACCATGATGATCGGTCTGGCCATGATCGAGTCTCTGGCCATTTATGTCTTCGTTGTGGCCATGATCATTCTGTTTGCCAATCCGTTCACCGCTCAGGTGATGGAGCTGGCCAGCAAGTAATCGTTCTGCCCGCTACGCTTAAAAAGGCGCCCTCCTGTGTGGGGCGCCTTTTTTTGTGTGTAGCCGGCAGAGGGATGGCCGCTGCGGTGGCAATCCGCGCGCGTCATGAGGGCGCGCATTGGGCGGCAGCAATCGGGTTAGCCTGTCTCCCGCAGGGTAAAAAGGCTTGGGCAGAAACGCTTTCGATCAAGGAGAAGCCGATGAATACGCAAGAAAATCACCATGGGCCACTGGCCGGGCAGGAGGTTGAAATCGGCCAGCGTCAGCTGCTCTATCGTGGTTTCATGCAGATTGAACAATTGCAGCTGCGCCATCGTTGCTATGATGGCCATTGGTCGGCCTGGATGCGGCGTGAATTGCTTGATCGTGGCCAGGCCGTGGCGCTGGTGCTGGTTGATCCCGTGGCTCGGATGCTGGTGCTGGTGGAACAGTTCCGCGTTGGTGCCCTGGCGGACGAGGCGGGTGCCTGGTTGCTGGAATTGGTGGCGGGTATGATAGAGATCGGCGAGCAGCCGGCAGCAGTGGCGCTGCGTGAGTGTTTGGAAGAGGCCGGCTGTCAGCCGCACCACTTGACATTCATAAACCGCTTTTATCTGACCCCCGGGGGCAGCAATGAGCAGATTTACTTGTACTACGGTGAGGTGGACAGCCGGGGCCTGAATGGTCGTCTGGCCGGTGCGGCTCATGAGGGCGAGGATATCCGGGTGCGGCTGGTGCCGCTGACGCAGTTGGAGGAACTGTTGGCCAGCGGCCGGATTCGCAATGCCACCACCCTGGTTGGGCTGCAATGGCTGTTGCTGCAGCAGCGGGTCTGAGCGGCTAAGAAGCTCAATGGCGCAGTTCGTTAAGCCCGCCAATGATCAGAAAAGGCGATTCAGAAGCGCAGGATGGCGGCGGCCCAGGTCAGTCCGGCGCCGAAGGTCGTCAGGCCGATGTGCTGGCCGGCTTGAATCCGGCCGCTACGCCAGGCCTCGTCAAGGGCAATGGGGATGGATGCCGCCGAGGTGTTGCCGTAGCGGTCAACATTGATATAGACCCGTTCCGCCGGCAGGCCGAAACGCTTGCCAATGGCTTCAATGATGCGGCGGTTAGCCTGATGAGGAATCAGCAGGTCAAGATCATCTTGAGCGATACCGGCCTTGTCCAGGGCCTCCTGCAGGGCGTCGGCCATGCTGACGACCGCGTGACGGAAGACCTCGCGTCCTTCCATGTGAATGGTGGCGAAGCCGCTGGCCAGATCCGCAGCGGTGAGGGGATGCTGACTGCCGGCCGGGTTGTACAGCAGGCCGTGCTGGCGCCCGTCACTGTGAATTACGCTGCTAAGCAGACCGGCGCTGGTTCTGGCCGGGCCGAGGACCAGGGCGCCGGCACCATCGCCAAACAGCACGCAGGTGTTGCGATCCTGCCAGTTCACCATGCTGGAGAGCATTTCTGCGGCCACCAGCAGGATATGACGATGGCCGCCGCAGCGGATCAGACTGTCGGCCAGATGCAGGCCATAGAGAAAGCCGGAACAGGCGGCCGACAGATCGAAGGCCGCCGCCTGGTGCGCGCCGAGTTTTTCCTGCAGCAGGCAGGCCATGGCGGGAAATTTGAAGTCACCGGTGACCGTTGCCACCAGAATCAGATCGATTTCGCTGGCTGTCAGCTGCGCGGCGGCCAACGCCTGGTGGGCCGCTTGTGCTGCCAGATCAGACAGAGCGCTGCCCGGTTCGGCGATGTGGCGCTGGTGAATGCCGGAACGTTCAACAATCCAGGCATCGCTGGTGTCTACCAGGGTTTCCAGGTCGGCATTGGTCAGAACACGCTCGGGAACCGCATGACCAGATCCGAGCAGACAGCAGGCAGGCATTGTTTTCCTCCCAGACAGGTAAAGAGAGCGGACAGCCAGTAAAGATCATGCCCGGCTAGGGCGGGCAGCAGGCGCAGGTCGAACGGAACAGCGCGGTGCTGAGATAGCGGTCACCGCGATCCGGCAGCAGCGTGACAATGGTGCCGCGCTGCATCCGGGTCGCCAGACGCAGGGCTCCGGCGACAGCGGCGCCGCTCGACATGCCGACAAACAGCCCTTCCTGCAGGGCCAGTTCGCGGGTACAGGCAAAGGCCTCCTCATCGCCAACGGTCAGTTTGTCATCAAGCTGATCGGGCTGGTAGATGGCCGGAACAATGGCTTCACTCATGTTTTTGAGCCCCTGCACCCGGTGCCCGAGGGTGGGTTCGACGGCCACCAGTGCCAGATTCGGGCTGTATTCCTTCAGTGCCCGCCCCGTTCCCATCAGGGTGCCGGAGGTGCCCAGACCGGCAATGAAGGCATCAATGCGGCCAGCGCATTGATGCCAGATTTCCGGTCCGGTGGTTTCGTAGTGCGCCAGCGGATTGTTGGGATTGCTGTACTGGTTGGGCATGAAATAGCGCTCCGGTTCCTGGCGTACCATTTCATGGGCCAAGCGGATAGCGCCATCGGTGGCCTGGCCGGGGGCCGACAGCACCACCTTGGCGCCGTAGGCTTCCAGGACGGCGCGCCGTTCCATGCTGACACAGGGTGGCATGACCAGGGTCACCGGAATGCCTAGAGCCGCGCCCAGCATGGCCAGGGCGATGCCGGTATTGCCGGAGGTCGGCTCCAGCAGGATTTTACCGGGCGTCAGACAACCCTGGGCCAACGCCTGCTTGACCATGTACCAAGCCGGCCGGTCCTTGACCGAGCCGCCGGGATTGCTGCCTTCGAGCTTGGCCAGAATCCGTACCGCCGGGTTGGGATTGAGTTTGCGGATTTCCACCAGCGGTGTGTTGCCGATGGCGCTGGTCAGGTGATCTGCGGCGGGAGTCCGCAGGTTTTTGGCGTGCAATTCAGATGATGCCATGCAGTGGTCCTCCGTGGACGGCCCAGGATTCGAGGCGGCGAATGACACCGGCATCGTCCTCCAGTGGCGGCGCATGCTGGGGTTTGCGCCGTGCATCGAGAACCAGTGCGCCGTTGCAGCCCCAGTGTTTGTCCTGCTGGAAAGCGCCGATGCCGTAGAGATCACGGGCCGGATCGGAACGGGTAAAGCTGACCCACAGCAGGTTCTCCAGGGTAGTAGCAGCAAAGGCGCTGTCATCACAGAGAATCAACAGGGGAAAGCTGTTGATTGGATGGTCTGTAGCGTAATGGCTGCAGAAACGTTGCAGGTCGGCGGTCGGCTGGCTGCCGGGGGCGAAACAGGGCGGCCCCTGCAGCACCAGTACGCCAGGTAGGGCGATCTGTGGCGCGCTGAAGCCGGACGGCAGGTCGAGTCTCTCGGGCAACTGTTCCGGCAACGGGCGCCTGGGTGGTCCGCAGGCGGCGATGACGACCTTCGATCCCTGATTGAGCCCTGTACCACTGTAATCCAGGGTGTCGATGGTGGCATGGGTGTGGAAATGCAGATCACGGCGCCAGTCACAGCGCTGCAGCATGTGCTGTAAAAATGCCGCGCAATTATGAATATCCAGCTGTGCGGCGTCCTGTTCATTGGCGATGAGCAGGTACTTGGCCAGCGATAGCTGACCCTGGCCGAGAATGGCACAAGCCTGGGTCAGCAGTTCCTGTGGCCGATCGCAGGGGCTGTAGGGGGTATAGCGTTCACTGCCGATGGCCAGCAGCAGCGGATGGACACCGGCGGCATCGACGGCATGGACAGCGCGCACGCCGGGAAGCACCTGGGGAATCAGCGTGCCGGTCAGTTCGTGGATGAAGGCGCCGAAGCTGGTGTCCTCCTGTGGGGGACGGCCAACGCTGGTGAAGGGCCAGATGGCGCCGGGGCGGTGGTAGACACGTTCGACCTGCAGCACGGGGAAATCATGGATCAGGCTGTAATAACCCAGATGATCGCCAAAAGGGCCTTCGGGCTTGGTCTGCCGTGGCGCGACCCGGCCGCACAGAACAAAATCGGCTTCCGCCGGTACCGGCAACGGCCAACCGGGGGGCTGGGCCAGCGCCAGGCGCTGGCCGGCCAGGGCGCCGGCAAAAGCCAGTTCCGGCAGACCTTCAGGTAGCGGCATGACCGCGGCCACGGCCAGGGCCGGCGGTCCGCCGACGAAGACATTGACCGGCAGATCCTGGCCACGGCTGGCGGCTGCCTGGTGATGGACGCCGATTCCGCGGTGAATCTGGTAGTGCAGGCCGACTTCCTGATCGGCCGCATAGGCGTTGCCGGCCAGCTGGATACGGTACATGCCCAGATTGCTGTGACGCCAGCCAGGTTGGGCCGGATGTTCGCTGTAAACCTGGGGCAGGGTGATGAAGGGGCCGCCGTCGGCTGGCCAGCTCACCAGCTGTGGCAGGTCATGCAGCTGGCAGCGGTGCGTTAGCACGGCTGCGCTGCGCCGCCGACGTGGCAGCAGATGACTGGCGCCGTGCAATGCCGCCAGCAGGCGGGTTGGTGGCCGCAGCAGGCTGGCAGGGTCGCTTTTGGCACCGATCAGGGCCTGCAGGCGCGGCAGGCTGTCGCGGAAGATATAGCGGGTGCGCTCCAGGCTGCCATAGAGATTCGCCAGCACCGGAAAACGGCAGCCGCGCACCCGCTCAAACAGCAGCGCCGGAGCCTGACGGGCATAGGCCCGCCGGGCGATGGCGGCCAGCTCCAGATGGGGATCGACCTCGATGGTGATGCGGCGCAACTGACCGCTGCGTTCGAGGTCGCAGATACAGCTGTGCAGATTGGCGTAGCCCACGCAAGCCCCGTGCTAGAAGGAATTGATGCGACGGATAAAGGCGATCAGATAGCCGTAGCTGCGGCGGTTGAAATCCACCGCCAGACGGGGCAGCTGCCACAGGTCCGGCTCGTCCTTTTCCTTTTCGAAGGCGCGGCTGGCCCGTACTCTTCCGCCGTCGCGCAGCAGGTCGGAAAACTCTTGTTCCAGCGTGGCGATCTGGCCGGTAGTCAGTTCCTTGTTCAGGCGGATAACCAGCGTCTGGCCGATGTAGCGGCTGGAATGGTAGACCCGGTAGAAGGAGTCGATGACATCAAAGGCTTCCTGCACGTTCTTGGTGATGGTGAACAGGCCGAAGTCCTCGCCGGAAATCAGATTGCGCGGCAGCAGCACCTTGCGCATGAACTGGAACAGATCCTCCCAGTAATTGCTGTTGTCGTCCTCGATCAGTACCAGCGGAATGGGTTGATTCTTGCCGGTCTGTACCAGGGTCAGGGTTTCCATGGCCTCATCAAGAGTGCCGAAACCGCCAGGAAACAATGCCACCGCCTGGGCTTCCTTGAGAAAGGCGACCTTGCGGTTGAAGAAGTATTTGTAGGTCAGGGTGCGGTCACTGTTCTCCATGACCGGATTGGTGTCCTGTTCGAAGGGCAACTTGATGTTTACGGCAAAGGAATTCTCGGCGCCGGCACCGGCATTGCCGGCTTCCATGATGCCGCCGCCGCCGCCGGTGATGACCATGTAGTTGTTGTCGGCCAGCAAGCGGGCGAAGGCCGCGCACTTCTGGTAGATAGGTTCTTCCGGCAGGGTACGGGCCGAGCCGAAGATGGTCACCTTGCGGCGCTCGCGGTAGGGGCTGAAGATTTTGGTGGTGTAGCGCATCTCCTTGAGGGTGGTGCGCATCAGCTTGAGATCGGCCAGGTAATCACTGTCCTGGCCGGCCTTGAGGGCGCTGAGAATCATTTCACGGATGATGTAGGGATGGTGCACCTTGCTTTGAGCCATCAGCTCGTCGATGAGGGTATCAATCGGGCCGTTGGTGCGGGAAAACTGGATATCCATGCAGGATCCTTTCGCCGTAACAAAGAGAAAGACGGCAGGAGTGAGGCTGTCAGCGTCGCTGCAGCAGGGCTCTGCCGTGTTGGCCGCCACCGATGAGCAGTCCTTGGCGGCTGCCACCCTGGTAGCGTTGTTCAACCTGCAGGTAGAGGTCACGCAACGCGCCTTCGAGCTGGTAGAAATGACGTAGCTGCCGCGGCGGCAATGCCTGCTCGATGGGTTCGCACAGGAAAATGATGCAGTTGAACGGTCGCCAGTCCACCGCCAGCAGGCAACCTGCCGGACCGATAAAGGGGCAGGGTCGCTGAAAGTCGGCCTCTGGCAGGGCTGCCGCCTGCAGGGCGGCCACCGCATTGATCAGGGTCAGGTGGTTGTGACCGCTGTCGCAGCAGCTGCCGGCACAGGCTTGGCAGCGCGCTGGGCCATCCGCCGCCAGGAACAGGGCGTACAGCTGGTGTTGCAGTACGGCGATTGCCTGGCTCTGGCAGCGCAGCCAGTCGCGTTCCGTCTCCGGCAGGCGCGCCCATTCGCCACGCAGCTGGTCGATCAGTTGTTGCCAGTGTTGTTGGCGCTGCTGCAGGTCGACAGCCATGTGTCCCTTCACAAAAAAAGGTCGAAGAAGCCCATAAGCCGGGTTCTGTCCCCGTCAGCCGTTACCGGCTCGACGATGGGCGATCATTCCTCTAGGACCGCCGTTGCCGACGGCCTCAAGCAGCCAACCCGGAAGCTTCGGGCGGACCACCCTCAAGCGCTTCCCTATGCGGCCTTGCTCCGGATGGGGTTTACCGAGCCGGCTCTGTCACCAGAACCGCTGGTGAGCTCTTACCTCACCCTTTCACCCTTACCGTGCCATGCACGGCGGTCTGCTCTCTGTGGCACTGTCCCTGGGGTCACCCCCGGTTCCCGTTAGGAACCATCCTGTCCTGCGGAGCCCGGACTTTCCTCCCGTTTCGCAGGCGAAACCGGCGATCGCCTGTGCTTCTTCGACCTTAGTCCAGTAATCTAGTGGGTCTCAGGGGCAATGTAAAGCAGCCGGTTGCAGTGCGGGCAGCTGGTGATGTCGCGATTTTTCAACATGGCGTTGAAGAATTGTGGTGGCAGGCGCATATGACAGCCCTGACAGGTGCCTTCGCGCGCTTCGACCAGTGCCTGGCCATTGAGCCGGCTGAGAATCAGCTCGTAACGCTTGCGCAGGGGTACGGCAATCTTCTCAATGAGTTCGCCACGCTGGCTGTCCTGCTGATGCAGGGCGGCATCCAGCTCTTCCACCAGGGTGGCGATTTCGTTGCAGCGCTGACTGCTGTCGCTGCCGAGACTATCGTGCTGCTGTCGCTTTTCCTCGGCATCGGCCTGCAGCTCACTGAGCACCTGTTCTTTGGCCAGCAGGGCATCCTCCAGATCCTTGACCTGTTTTTTGGCCGCGTCGACCTCCTTGAGCACCGCCAGATATTCCTTCTGGGTCTTGATCTCCGGCAGGCGGCCTTCGCACTGTTCCACCTGGCCCAGTTGCTGCTGCAGGGCTTCCTGACAGCTGTCGCGTTGGGTTTGGGCTTCGGCGATCCGGTCATCCAGCTGGCCCAGCAGTTCCTGCAGGGCATCGGTCTGCTGCAGCAGCTGATCGCGCTCCTTGAGCAGAGTGGTTTTTTTGTGGCGGGCGGAGAAAATCCGCTGATCGAGTTCCTGTACATCAATGAGCAGCTGTACCATGTCCTTCACCGTCGGGCCTCCCTGGGGGGTTGGGTATCTGTGTGTCAAATAAACGTAAAGGGATCCTGCTGTTGTTGCGCGGTTTCGATGGCGACGGACCAGGGGGAGGCAGTCAGAGCCCGGGTCAGGGCCTGCTGCAGGCCCGCGCAGATGATCTGTTCGGTGGCAAAGTGGCCGGCATCGAGTAACGCCAGCCCCAGATCGCGCGCCAGACAGGCATCGTGATATTTGATGTCGCCGGTTACCAGCACGTCGGCGCCCTGGCGGCTGGCTTCGCCGATCAGGCTGGCGCCACTGCCGCCGCAGACGGCAATCTTGCGTACCGGCCGCGTTGCTTCGCCCACCAGCCGCAGCTGGTGGCAGCCCAGCTCAGTCTTACAACGTTCGGCCAATTCGATCAGCGTGACAGCCTGTGTCAGGCGGCCGATGCGCCCGAGTCCCAGGTGCGGGACCGGGTTGTCCAGCGGCAGCAGATCGTAGGCAACCTCTTCGTAAGGATGGGCCTTGAGCAACTGGGCAAGAACGCGCCGCAGCTGGGGGCGTGGCACCAGGGTTTCAAGGCGCACCTCCTCGACCTCGGTCGTGACACCAACCTGTCCCACGAACGGGTCACTGCCGGCCAGCGGCCGGAAGCTGCCCTGACCGGTGCTGGCAAAGGCGCAATGGTCATAGCGACCGAGCTGGCCAGCACCAGCGGCGAACAGCGCCTCGGCAACGGTCTGGTGGTGGTCAGCCGGAACATAAACCACCAGTTTAAGCAGATAGCCGGGGGATAAAGGCTGTAGCACCTCAACCTGCTCCAGCCGCAGATGGGCGGCCAGCCAGTCATTGAGGCCGTCAGCGGCGCGGTCGAGATTGGTATGGGCGCAAACGATGGCGATCTGGTCGCGGATGGCGGAGAAAATCAGGGAACCGCTGCTGTCTTGTGACGAGATGCGGCTGAGGGGCTTGAAGATCAGGGGATGATGGGTCAGCAGCAGTTGGCACTGCCGCTGGCGGGCTTGGTGCAGACTGTTGACATCGGCATCGAGGGCGATCAGGATTCGGTCGATTTTTTGCATTGGATCGCCGACCTGAAGGCCGACATTGTCCCAGCTTTCAGCCAGGGCGGGGGGGTAGAGGCGATGGAGCAGTCCGCACAGATCCTGCAGCCGTGGCCGGTTGTCCTTCATCACCACCACCTGTCAAAAAAAGAGAGTGCAACTGTGGCGCCGTTGCACTCCCGTAAAGCCGGTGGATTGCTGTTGCCTGCAAGGGGTCTGGGCATGGAATTCCTGTTGCTGCAAACAAGCGGAAAAAATGGTGGGCCCACCAGGACTCGAACCTGGGACAAACCGGTTATGAGCCGGCGGCTCTGACCAACTGAGCTATAGGCCCGCGCAAAACAGAGGCTAGATTCTAGTGAAAGGGGCAAACCCCTGTCAAATAAAAAACCTGTTCCCGTTCGGTTCTGGTCGGCCGTGTCTGTCGGGGCTGTGCTATACTTCAAGGCCTGTAATCAAAAGCTGGTGCCGGTAGCCGGGTTTGTATGGATTGGGGTGTGATGATTTCAGGGAGGTGGCAATGGCAGTTACGGTAACGATCCTGTGCGAAAACACGGTGGGGCGGGCGATTCCCGCCATAGGCGAGCATGGTTTTGCCTGTCTGGTGGAAACGCCCCAGGCGCGTATTTTGCTCGATAGCGGTCAGGGGCTGGGCATTGAGCGCAACGCCCAGGTGCTGGACAAGGATCTCGGGGGGCTGACGGCGGCGGTGCTCAGCCACGGTCATTACGACCATGCCGGCGGCTTCGACCAGGTTTTGCGACATACGGGTCCGCTGGATCTGTTTGCTCATCCGGCGATTTTTGCCGAGCGCTATTCGCGCACGGCCCATAGCCTGCGCTTTATCGGTATTCCGCAACGGCGCGAACTGCTGGAAACCCTGGGTGCCCGGTTTCGCTTTACACCGGAGTTTTGTGAGATTGCCCCACAGGTTTTTGTCACTGGTCGGGTCGAGCGTACGACCGACTTTGAAAGTGGTGATCCGAATCTGGTGGTGCGGACAGCAACGGGCGATTTTGTGCCGGATCCTTTTGATGACGACATGGCGCTGGTGGTGCGTAGCGAACGTGGCCTGATCGTTGTGCTGGGTTGCGCTCATGCCGGCATGATCAATACCTTGCGGCACATCCGCCGCCAGTTGCCTGGCGAAACGATTCATGCCGTTCTTGGCGGCACCCACCTGGGACCAGCCGGGCCGGAGCAGTTTCGGCGCACACTGGAGGAATTGGAAGTGTTTGCCATCGAAAAAATCGGGGTTTCGCATTGTACCGGCCAGACACGGGCGGCTCAGGTGCGTGAGCGGCTGGGACAGCGTTTTTTCTTCGCCAGCGTCGGCGCGGTCCTTGAGGTCTGATGGTTTTTTCAACCAGGGAGGTTTGATGATGCACAAGCAGCGCATGAAAGGGATTGGCCGTTTCGGTATTCTGATGGCCCTGGTGGTGATGCTGGCGGCCTGTGGGCGTGCTCCCTCGGCCCAGGTTTATTCGCGGCAGCAGGCCCAACGACAGCTGTCGGTTTATTATGGAACCGTGCTGGCCGTGGCGCCGGCGGTAATCGAAGGCGGGCAGACCGGTCTGGGAGCTGTTACCGGGGGTGTGCTGGGCGGTGTTGCCGGGCACAGTGTCGGTGGTGGTCATGGCCAGGCTCTGGCCACGGTAGCTGGTGCCGTTGGCGGCTTACTGTTGGGATCGGTGGTGGAGGAAGGTGCAGGCCGGCGCGAGGCACTGGAACTGACCATTGAACTCGATAGCGGTGAGCTGATTGCGGTGGTGCAGGTGGCTGACGAGACCTTTGTCGTGGGCGACCGGGTGCGGCTGGTGCGCGGTGCCGATGGCGAGGTGCGTATCCGGCAATAGCCACCGTCGCTGGAAAATTGAAATAAGACAGAGCAGGTTATCTTTGCAGTTGACAGTATTATCGGCTTTTTCTAGGGTATGGCGGAAATATTATTGGCCAAACTGATGATTTTATCGAGCGGCCAGGAGCTGAACCTTCAGAAAGGATCGAAAATGCTGACCATTACTGACGACGCCAAACGGGTTCTGCAGGAGATTCTGCAGCAAAACCCGGGCAAATCCCTGCGTGTGACCATGGCCGGTTTTGGCTGAGGCGGGCCCTCACTGGGCTTGACTCTGGATGAGTCAACAGACGGGGATACACAGAAAACCATCAATGAGATCGAGGTGTTGCTTGATCCACAGGTGATCCGTTTTACCGATGATCAGGTGATCCATTATGTGCAGGATGGCTTCACCATCACCTCCAGCAAGGGCGGCGGTTGCGGTTCGTCGTGCGGTGGTTGCCGCTCCTGATCTCTTCAGCTTTCTTGCAGCGTAACGACAAAGGGCGCATCCTTCAAAAGATGCGCCCTTTGTCGTTCGCGGTGATCCAGTCCTAACCTTGCGGCTGCCAGAGCTGCAGCTGTTCGCTGATAAAGGCGACACAATCGGCCTGTGTCTGGCGGGCCTGGGCTGGGCTGGCGACTGTCAGGGGCGCGCCAAAATGGAAGTGAATGGGCCGGTGTGGCTGGATCGGGCCGAAATCCTTGATCCAGTGGCCGTTACCCCAAGCGTCGGTTCGCAGGGCGACGGGAATCACGGGGACCCCGGCCTTCTGGGCCAGCTTGATGCCGATGCTGTTGAATTGTGCGGCATCAAAGCCGGTGGTGCGGGTGGTTTGGGGAAAGACCACCACCGAAATGCCGGCCGCCAGGCGTTCGCTGCCCTGTTCCAGGACGGTTTTAAGATCCTCGCGCGGGTTGTCACGCTGAACCACAATGGGGTTGCGTGAGCGCATGACATGCCCGAATACCGGATAGTCAATCAGGCTCTGCTTGACAACAAAGGTGACCCGCCGGTAAGGAGCGATGAGACAGGGCAACACGAAGGTTTCCAGGGTGCTCATGTGGTTGGCGATGAACACGCAGGGCTGTTGACTGCTTTGTACATGTTGCAGGCCCTGTAACTGGAACCGGCAACCGCAGGATTCCAACGCCCGCAGGATGGCAAAACTGCTGTGGGCCCAGTCGCCATCGGTATAGATCTGCTGGCGGGCCATCCGCGCGGCCTGGGCGACAATCAGCAGGGCACGGCTGTAAAAGCACAGGCTGGGCAGCTGTTGCGCCAGCCAAGAGGGACGGCCTGGTGGGGAATCATAGCGGCCGTCGGTAAGCGGAACCGTCAACATGGGGAAACCTCCCTGGTCGTGAAAAAGCCCTGACCGGCAGCAAAAGTGCCGGACAGGGCCGTTAAAAAGTCGGATGGTGCCAGGCGGACGCTAACTGCGTGGAGCCGCCTCCTGCACCAGTTCCACTGCCACCGGACAGCAGGACTGGGGCTGGCGAGCGCGGTATTCCGCCGCGACGGCAAAGAGGGCCAGCAGGGCACAGCCGACCCCAAAAACGGCCCAGGCGGTATTGCTGCCGAGCTGGTAGACTTCAATCGCAGCGATAACCAGCAGGTAGGCCAGGGCAGCAAACAGCAGCAGGTTGCCCAGATAGGGAATCGCCAGGGCCAGCACTGCCAGGGGCGCCAGAGCACATAGGTGGGCCACCACGCGGAAGGCGGTCTCCAGCTCACTGTTCCGCCCGAGCAGGCGCATGGCCAGCCACAGCAGGAAGGCGGCAATGTAACTGATGGCCAGAAGACTCACCGGCACGAACAGAATAGCCGACAGGGCGCGCAGCAGGCCGACACTGGCGCCGTTGGCCATGTGATAAAAGGTTACGAAGATTCTGACCACGCCGGCCAGCAGGCCGAGGCGAACAATCAGCAACACCGGCTCGGTGAAGCCACCACTTTTTTCCATGTCGCGCAGCTGGGCCGCGGGAGCCAGCAGCATCTGCCGGATAAAGTCGAGGGTGGCGCGCAGCATGCCGCTGAAGCCACCGGTCGTTTTCTGGTCCATGGGTTACGCCCTCCTGAAACCGTTGAAATCATGAACGGATGAAAGAACCGGACCGACAGCGCCGGCTTTTGTTAAGCCGGACGGGCCTGGGCCCGCAGGTGAATTGCTGTATACAATATACAACAACGTTTGATTATAGTAACAAAAGGCAGCAGCGTCCAGCGCTTTTTGCAGCGATTGTCGGCTGCCGGTTCACCACGGCTGGCATGGCTTGAAGCCTGCAGCGGCTCTGTTATAACAGGGCGAGAAAGGGCGTCATCTGACGCAGTGTCAGGCCGAAGCATAGACAGTGACTTGATGAGGAGGCAGACGATGAAGATGGACCAGATTCGCGCCATTGCCCAGACGCATGGCATCAAGACCGGACGGCTGAAGAAGGCTGATCTGGTGCGGGCCATTCAGCAGGCCGAAGGCAACAGAGCCTGTTTTGCCACAGGACAGCGTGCCGATTGTGGTCAAACCGGCTGTCTGTGGTGGGAGGATTGCGACTAGCCTGGGCGAGCGCTGTGCCGCCGGAGGGCCGCAAACCGCTCAGTAGATCTTGCGGCGCGAGAAGGTAGAACCGATTACGGTGAAGGTGTTTTCGACAATAAACAGGCTGTGGGGATCGGTGGTGAAGGTGATTTCCTCCAGCCGTTTCAGCTGGATGTTGTTGGTGACCACCATCAGAACGCGACGTGGCTCCTTTTTATAGGCGCCGGTGCCTTCGAGAAAGGTGGCGCCGATTCTGAGTTTAGCCATGATCTGGGCTGCAATGGCGTCACTACGCGGGGAAATGATCAGGCACAGCTTGCGCTGGCTGAACAGCGACAGGCTGTACTCAATGCAGACCGAGGCGACAAAGGCGGCGATCAGCGAGGCGATCACCAGGTCGGTGTCGAGGCTGGCGAAACTGCAGGAAAACAGCAGTAGGTTAAACAGAAAGTAGGTTTTGCCGACCCCGATGTTGAAGCGCTGGTTGAGGATCACCGCCACCACGTCGAGGCCGCCGTTGGAACCGAGCGAGCGCAGGACAATGCCAGCACCGCTACCCGAGAGCACTCCGAAGCTGACGGCGGCGTAAAGCTGATCGGTGATGGGCAGTTCCAGCGGCAGCAGCGAATAGGCCAGTGCCACCACCAGCATGGCGACGAAACTGTAGCCAAGAAAACGGCGACCGATATAGAGATAGCCCAGCACGAACATCGGAATGTTCAGCAGCAGATACCAGACGCCGGCATCCAACAGGCCGCCATTGTACTCGATCAGGGCCGCCAGACCAAACAGGCCGCTGGGCACGAAGCCGTGCATGGCGGCGATGCCCTTGTAGCCCAGTGCCTGGAGCAGCGAGCCGCTGACGATCAGAAACAGGTTCCAACTCAGGCGGTAATTGAAATCAACTTTGGGGGACACGGCCTTCTCCTTTCGTGGCTGGCCACCAGGGGCAGCTGTTACAGGGAGAGCGCATGAAGCGGATAAAATTTCTCTGACGCCGTAGGACGTATGGTGACAGGAGACCCCGCTGGGCCCTGGAAGTGGATTGGGACCGCAGCGAACAGGGACAAAACGAAAAAGATGAAAATAAAAAGGGGGTCAGCTTGTGGCTAACCCCCCTTGAATTTTCTGGTGCCCAGAGACAGAATCGAACTGCCGACACGAGGATTTTCAGTCCTCTGCTCTACCGACTGAGCTATCTGGGCGATGCGGGGGCAGTTATAGCCTGAGCCTGTTGGCCTGTCAAGGATGAAATGTGCTGCCTGTGGCCCGGTCCGCCAACTTTTTCCGGATTTTTTTCTTGTCAGTGGCGGACGCCTGTTCTAACGTGTCGATCGTTGTGCTGGCGCGCTGTTTGCGTCGGCAGGTTTGCAGACGAGGTTGTTCGATGCATCACAGCGTTTTTTTCAGCTTTTATTCCTTTTTCTGGTTCGGCTTTAGCAAGCCGTGGGCCCGGGGAGGAGTTTGCTGAGATAGCGCGATGCGCGCCAGACCAGATAAAAACTTCAAAAGACCACGGGCAGCACGGCTTCCCGTGGTCTTTGTGTTTGTGCCTCTCAAGAGCAGGCGCGATCCCACGGGAAGACCGGAGCAGGCGAGCGTGGTCCCATTCAACCGCCGACAGGCGCACACAAAGGAGAGCAGGACATGATCATCGTCATGAAGCAGAAGGTCAGCGCGGAACAGGTGGATGCCGTCAGCCAGCGGATTCGCTCGCTGGGCTATGAGCCCCATATCATTCATGGCGAAAGTCGTGATGTCATTGGTGCCGTCGGCGACGAGCGGGGCAAGATGGTGTTGCAGAGTCTCGAATCCATGGCCGGGGTCGAAAAAGTGGTGCCGATTCTCAAGCCCTACAAGCTGGCCAGCCGCGAGGTTTGCCCGGAGCCGAGCCAGGTGGAGTTGGCGCCTGGTGTGGTTATTGGCGGGGCCGAACTGATCGTTATGGCGGGGCCTTGCTCGGTGGAGAGCGAGGAGCAGATTGTCTTTACCGCCCAGGCGGTCAAGCGTGCCGGTGCCAGGGTGCTGCGCGGCGGCGCCTTCAAGCCGCGCACCAGTCCCTATTCCTTTCAGGGCATGGAGGAAGAGGGCCTGAAGCTGCTTGATCTGGCGCGGCAGGAAACCGGTCTGCCTATTGTGACCGAGGTGGTTAACCCCCGCGATGTTGAACTGGTGGCCCGCTATGCCGATATCCTGCAGGTGGGTGCCCGCAATGTGCAGAACTTTGCCCTGCTGAAGATGTTGGGTCAGCTCGACAAGCCGGTGCTGCTTAAACGCGGCATGGCGACCACCATTCAGGAATACCTGATGAGTGCCGAGTATATTCTGTCCGAGGGTAACCGCCGGGTGGTGCTGTGTGAACGCGGCATCCGCACCTTCGAGACGGCTACCCGCAATACCCTGGATATTTCAGCCGTTCCGGTACTTAAGGAGCAGACCCATCTGCCGGTGGTGATCGATCCGTCTCATGCCACCGGCCACGCCCAGCTGGTACCATCCATGTGTTATGCCGGGGTGGCGGCCGGCTGCGATGGCCTGATCGTTGAGGTGCATCCGACACCGGAGACCGCTGCCAGCGATGGTCCCCAGTCGTTGCGCCCGGCCGAATTTGCCGATATGATGCTTAAATTGAAACGGTTTGCCGAGGTTGCCGAACGTACCCTGCCGCAGGTTGGGGGCTGCTGACCTCGTTGCCAGTCATCGCTGTCTGCGGAGGTTCCATGTTTTTCATCCCCCTGGCCCAACGTGAAAGTATTGCCCTGGTGGTTCACGCCCTGCGTGCCGCTGCCGGCGAGGCCGATTGTCGCCAGTGTCCGGCCCGCCGGGTTTGCATGAAGCAATGCCTGGTGATTGCCGACTCCATTGCCGCCATGCTTGATAATGGCACTCTGCCGGCGCTGGCGGACGAGCCGCAAGATGCTCCGGCCGGTGAGGTGTCGCCCGAGGTGACCAGCATTGGGCCAGGCAAGGGGCGTAAGCCGCACCTCGAAGTGGTCAAGTGAAGCCGGCCAGCTGGCAGGAAATTGACAAGCCGGCCGGCCTGATCGTAGAATAGCGCGCTTTTTCACCGCGCCCGTTTTCAAGCGGGCGCCTTTTTCTGTGTGACCGACTCTGCGAGCCGGGGAAGGAGTCTGCATGAACGTGATCGTTACCGACGAAGTGTCCGAGGCCGGCCTCGAAACCCTGCGCGGCGATGCGCGTATTCACCTTGATGTGAAGTTGGGCCTGAGTGTCGAGCAGCTGCACGAGGAGATCGGCCGCTACGATGCCATCATCACCCGAAGTGGCACCACCGTTGATGCCGCTCTGTTGGCGCGGGCCAGCCGGCTGAAGCTGGTGGCCCGTGCCGGTGTCGGCATTGATAATGTCGATGTCGACTGTGCCAGCAGCAAGGGCATCATCGTGGTCAACGCGCCGCTGGGCAACACCAATTCCGCCGCTGAACATACCCTGGCGCTGTTGCTGTCGCTGTGCCGCAATATCCCCGTTGCCAATGCCAGCCTCAAGAGCGGCGCCTGGAAGCGGGCCCCCTTTACCGGCTTTGAGCTTAAACACCGCACCCTTGGCATCATCGGCCTGGGCAAGGTCGGTGGGCGGGTGGCGTTGCGCGCCAAGGCTTTCGAGATGAATGTGATCGCCTATGATCCGTATATCTCGGAAAAACGCGGTGACGATCTTGGGGTCAAGCTGGTTTCCCTGGAAGATATCGTTCGTTACGCCGATGTGCTGACGGTCCATACACCGCTGAACGACGAAACCCGCGGCATGATCGGGGCGGAGCATTTCGCCCGCATGAAGGATGGCGTGTTGGTGGTCAATTGTGCCCGTGGTGGCATTATCGACGAGGCCGCCATGCTCGCGGCACTGGAAAGTGGCAAGGCCGCCGGTGCCGCTTTCGATGTCTGGAGCAGCGAACCGCCGGCCAGCGAGACCCTCAAGGCCCTCATCGGTCATCCGCGCATGGTGGTCACGCCCCATCTGGGCGCCAACACCTTCGAGGCGCAGAAGAATGTTGCGGTCGATGTCAGTCGCGAGATCATCAACTATCTTGATGGCAAGCCGCTGGAGAACGCGGTCAATATTCCGCGTTTCGATCCCGACCTGATGGAGCACATGAAGCCGTTCATGACGCTGGTCAGCACGCTGGGCGAGTTCATCTCTCAGCTGGCACCGGCCAATCCCGACAAGGTCATCTTCAGTTATACCGGCAAGCTGGCCCGTTTTGATTGCGCGCCCCTGACCGTCTGTGGTCTGGCCGCCCTGCTCAACCGCCAGACCGAGCAGGATGTCAACATGGTCAATGCCCATATGGTGGCGCGGGAGCGTGGCATCGTGGTCGAGGAGGTGCGTACCACCGAATCGGAGCTGTTCTCCAATCTGGTGACTCTGACGCTGGAGTCCTCGGCCGGTCGGCGCACCATCGCCGGCACCATGTTCGAAGGTCGTCCCCGTATCGTAAAAATGCGTAATTTCAATACCGATTTCAGCCCCGAGGAGCACATGCTGGTGATTCACTACGAAGACCGGCCGGGCCTGATCGGCAAGATCGGCACCATTCTGGGCGAGGCCCAGGTCAACATCGGCAACATGAATCTCGGCCGGCAGGAAAAGGCCGGCGAGGCCATGGTGGTGCTGTCGGTGGATACCCCGGCGTCGGAAGAGGCCTTGCGCGCCGTGGCCGAGGCGATTGATGCCCGCTATCTCAAGGCGGTGCACCTGACTGGTGGCGCCTGATCCGGTCCGTTCTCCCTGTGTTTGTCATCAACAAAAAAGCCGTCCTGCAGGACGGCTTTTTTGTTGGCCTTTATTGGCGCAAGGCAGGTTGTATCTCTGCGGGTCAGCCGCCAAAGCTGTCCAGAATCTCCTTCTGAAAAGCCTCGAAACCCATTTCTTCAACAAATTTGCCCAGGCGGCCCTTGCGGTTGTTTTTAACGAACCATTGCACGATGTGGTCCAGCAGCGCCAGGGCTTGTTGGTCATCCAGCCCTTCGCTCAGGGCGGCTGACAGGCGGGCACCAGCGCCGCCATTGCCACCGACGCAGACTTTCCAGCCCTTGGGCGTGCCGATCAGACCGACATCCTTGATGCAGACCTCGGCACAGTCGTTGGCACAGCCGGAGACGCCCATCTTGAATTTCCACGGCAATTCCATGCCGTGATAGCGCTTGTCGAGTTCCAGCCCGAGGCTGACGGAATCCTGCTGGCCGCGTTTGCAGAAGGTGGTGCCGGGACAGATCTTGACCGAGCGGACGCACATGCCGATGGCGGCGCCGGCCGGTTCGTCGAGATCGGCCCAGATGGCATCCAGCTGATCCTCCGGCAGGCCGACGATGGCGATGCGCTGGGCGCTGGTGATCTTGAGGGCTTGGGCCTGGTATTTTTCTGCCACGTCAGCGATTTTGCGCAGCTGCGCCGGATTGGTGATACCGCCGGGAATGTGGGGCGCGACGGCGTAGGTTTCCTTGTCGCGTTGCAGGACGGCACCTTTTTCAAGCAGATCTTTTTTCATGGATTCATGCCTCGCTGAAGTTTGGGGTCAAAAGTTGGGCGTTTTTGCCATGGATGAGCTGGCCTGTCAAGAATCAGGGCGTGGTTGCGAACAGTGGCAGCTTACAGGATGGCACCAGTCCGGCCTGCTCGGCGCGCTGCAGCAAGGTGGTTACCGCCAGCTCACCCTCGGCGCCCAGGTCGCGCGAAAAGGCGTTGACGTACAGGGCGATGTGCTGACGCGTTACCTGCTCCGACAGTTCCTGGGCGTGCTGGCGGATGTAGTCGGCTGACGCCTGGGGCTGGCTGTAAGCGAAGTCGACACTGGCCCGCAGGGCGGTCTCGATTTGGTGGATCAGCTCCGTCGGCAGATTGCGGCGTGCCAGAATGCCGCCCAACGGTATTGGCAGACCGGTCTGTTCTTCCCACCACTGGCCGAGATCCGCCAGGGCCTGCAAGCCCTGGTCGGCATAGGTGAAGCGCGATTCGTGGATGATGACGCCGGCCGCAGCCTGGTTCTGCAGCAGGGCCGGCAGAATGTGGTCGAAGGGCAGCACCCGGGTGCGGTAACGTCCGGCGCCAAACAGCTGCAACAGCAGGCTGGCGGTGGTCAGCTCGCCGGGAATCAGAATCTGCTGGCCGGTCAGGGAACTCAGGGTCTGACCCGGCTGTGCTACCAGCAGCGGGCCACAGCCGCGCCCCAGCGCGCCACCGCTGCGCAGCAGCACATAATCGCGGCGCAAATGACCCAGGGCGTGGTAGGACACCTTGGTCAGATCCAGCACGCCCTGCAGGGCCAGCCGGTTGAGGGTTTCGACATCCTCCAGCTGAACCCTGAACTCAACGTCGGGACAGGTCACCAGACCATGAATCAGGGCGTGAAAGATAAAGGTATCGTTGGGGCAGGGGGAAAATCCCAGACGCACAGACGGCATGAAACATCACTCCTGCGGCAGAGGAGGCAAGTCGGCAAGAAAGGCCAGCGTCGCCTGCTCGGCCCGCTGCATGGCAGTGGCCAGATCCCACTGGCGCAGGTCGCGGTTGCCGGTGGCATTGGACAGGCCGCGCACCTCAATAAACGGCACGCCGACGGCCAGGCATTGGTGAGCGACGGCCGCGCCCTCCATGTTTTCACACAGCCCGCCACAGTGTTGCTGGCGCAACAGCGCCAGATCGTCGCGGCCGCTGCCGCAGGAGACGGTGACGAAGGGACCACAGCCGACCTGACAGCCCAGCTGCCGCGCCAGTGTGCGGCAACTCTGTGCCAGTTGTCCGGTCAGCAGCGGGTCACAGGGAAAGCGGTTGTAATAACATCCGGCTGGCGTGCGCAGCAGGGGCAGGTCAAGCTGGCTCAGATCGCGAAACCCCTGCGGTGTGGCTACCCCCTCGTCACCGTAATGTTCTTCACAGGCGACAGCCAGATCACCGACGGCCAGACCGCTGGCCGGATAGAACCCGCCGCAGCCGTGCAGCACGACCAGCCGTGGGCGTTGCTGCAGCAGCAAGGCCGCTGCCGCCGCCGCGTTGGCCTTGCCGACACCGCCACAGAGCAGCGCCACGGGCTGGCCCTGCAGGGTTCCCTGGCAGAGGTCGTAGGAGCCGAGGCGGTGCTGACGGGGGTGCAGCAGCTGTTCACGCAGCTGCCGCTGTTCGGCGGCCACGGCGCATTGCAGGACAATCATGGCCGCCGGCGGTACCAGCCGCAGCGGATCAGGTCGCGGCGCAACGAGGCACCGTGCTGACGCGGAATGCCCCAGTGCCAGAAACGCTGATTGCGTGGCTGGGTCTCGGCCTGGCTCAGACAGTGGCCGGTTTCGGTCAGCTGGCGGCGGAAACGGTTGTCGGCATCGGCGATGAAGCGCAGCAGCTTGTAGCGTAGTCGGCTGTCAACCCGGTCGGCCACCCAGGCGATCAGGTCGCGCAGCTTGAGCCCTTCGAGATAGTCTTCCAGGCAGCCGTCGAAGCACTCCTGGCAGCAATCGACGAAATCACGCCATTCCAGCAGGATGTTGACGAATTCGTCTTCCGGTTCCCAGCAGACATCGGGGTGGTCGTGCAGCAGCTCGTAGATGCTGTCCTGCTCGCGGGCGCTGAGAAAAAAATCCTCTCCTTCGCTGGCCGGACTCATCTCAAACAGCTCGACCAGTTCGGCCCCGTAGTGGATGTAGTCGAGCTCACGGTTGCTGAAGCCCTGCAGTTCCAGTGGCCGTGAGGCGCGCGGGATGCTGACCAGGGAGAGGTGGTCGTGGGCGAAGTCGGCCGGAAACAGCAACTCCTGCCGGTGCGGCAGGCCATAGCGCGCCAGCAGATTCATGGTGCGGATGTGGTTGGCGGTGAAACAGGTGAAGGCTTTTTCTTCGGAATAGAAGATTTCCGCGCCCAACCGGCTGTTGGCCAGACCGAAGCCGACAAAACCGTCGTGCAGCAGGCGACTGAAATAAGGCCGTAACAGGTCGACGATTTCCAGCGTCGGCATGTAGGGCGAATAAAATACGGTTGGTTGGGTCGGCTGTTCCGGATCGCTGGTGAGTTGCTGCTCGGGGTAGTACTCGAAAACAAAGAAGCTCTCGTCGGAAACCAGCACGCTGCAGGCTTCGAACAGGGCCGGCAGCAGATTGAGATCAGCCAGCACGACAAAGCGGTAGGCATCGCGGCAGTCCTCTACCGGGGCCAGGCTGTAGCCCGGTGTCAGCTGGCGGTAATCGCTGCGCAACTGCTCGCTGGGCCAGACGCGCAGGCCACAGGGCTGCTCTAGGGAAGAACGGAAAAAATGGGCCACGCAGTCAACCTCGGATGGATATACGCCGGATGGGAACAGCAGGGGGCAAACTGCGGTAAGAATAGAGACTTGGCGCGCCAAAGTCAACGCCGCGGCGCAGGCTGGTAATGTACCGTCAGTGGCGGCGAAAACGTTCCAGCAGCCGTTGGCAGGCCGCGCCCGGCGTGGTAATGCCGGCGACGACAGCCTGTTCCACCTGTGGCAGCAGGGCCGCCACCTGGCGATCGTGCAGGAACAGCTCCTTCAAGGCATCGAGCAGCAGCGCCCATAGCCAGTCGCGTGCCTGCTGGCGGCGTTTTTCACTGAAGGTGCCATTGGCCTGCATCTGTTGGCGAAACTGTTGCAGCATCTGCCAGAATTCGGCGATTCCCTGCTGCTGCAGGGCGCTGCAGCATAGCACCGGTACCTGCCAGTCGGGATAACGTGGTCGCAGGATGTGCAGTGCGTTGCGGTACTGCTGCCGGGCCAGCTCGGCCCGCTGGCGATTGTCGCCATCAGCCTTGTTGATGACAATGGCGTCGGCGATTTCCATCACGCCCTTTTTGATGCCTTGCAATTCGTCGCCGGCACCAGCCAGCTGCAGCAGCACGAACATATCGACCATGGAGGCGACGGTAATCTCCGACTGGCCGACGCCGACGGTTTCCACCAGCACGATGTCGTAGCCGGCCGCCTCACACAGCAGCAGGGTTTCACGGGTCTTGCGCGCTACGCCACCGAGGCTGTCACCCGCTGGCGAAGGGCGGATAAAGGCGTTGGCATCACGCGCCAGCTGTTCCATGCGGGTCTTGTCGCCCAGAATGCTGCCGCCGGAGATCTGCGACGAGGGATCGACAGCCAGTACCGCCACCCGGTGTCCCCGCGCGGTGAGATAAAGGCCAAAGGCCTCTATGAAGGTGCTTTTGCCGACGCCGGGCACGCCGGAAATGCCGATGCGCAAGCTGTTGCCGGTGGCTGGCAGCAGGGTTTCCAGTAGGGCATCGGCCTGTTGGCGGTGTTCGATGCGGCGGCTTTCGATCAGGGTGATGCCTTTGGCCAGGGCACGCAGCTGGCCGGCGCGAATCTGCTCGGCAAGGGTGGCGATGGACATGCGTTTCTCCAAAAAAGCGGGCGTACTCGTAAAAGCACGCCCGCTCTGGTTCAGGGAGGCGAAAACAGGTTGGCCCCGTGTCGGCTAATTCTTCTGCCGGGCGCGGATGGCAGCGAGGGTCTCGCGGCCGGATTTAACGATCGGGGTACCGGGGCCGAAGATGCAGGCAGCGCCAGCGGCATAGAGGGCGTCATAGTCCTGCCGCGGGATGACACCACCACAGACGATGACAATGTCGTCGGCGCCGAGTTTTTTCAGCTCCGCCGCCAGCTGCGGTACCAGGGTCTTGTGGCCGGCGGCCAGGCTGGAAACACCAACGGCGTGGACGTCATTCTCCACGGCCATTTTGGCCGCTTCCGCCGGGGTCTGGAACAGCGGGCCGACATCGACATCGTAACCGACATCGGCGTAAGCGCTGGCCACCACCTTGGCGCCACGGTCATGGCCATCCTGGCCCATCTTGGCGATCAGGATACGGGGGCGGCGGCCCTCCTCGGCGGCGAAGGCCTCAACCTGCTGTTTCAGTTCGGCAAAATCGTTATCGTTGGCACACACCGAGGCGTAGGCTCCTGACACCAGTCGAATCTCGGCCCGATGGCGGCCGAATACCTTTTCCATGGCATCGGAAATCTCGCCCACGGTCGCGCGGCAGCGGGCCGCCGCGACGCAGAGGGCAAGCAGATTGGCGTCGGTATTCTGGCAGCCGGCGCTGATGGCGTCAAGGGCGGCTTGGCAGGCGGTTTCGTCACGGCTGGCGCGGATCTGCTGCAGGCGGCGAATCTGCGATTCGCGCACGGCAGTGTTGTCGATATCGAGCACCTCGATGGGGTCTTCCTTCTCCAGCCGGTATTTGTTGACGCCGACAATGACATCGCGGCCGCTGTCGATGGCGGCCTGCTTCTTGGCGGCCGATTCCTCAATACGCAGCTTGGGCATGCCCGACTCGATGGCCTTGGTCATGCCGCCGAGTTCGTCAATTTCGGCCAGCAGCTTGCGTGCTTCCTTGATCAGCTCGCCGGTGAGGCTTTCGACGTAGTAGGAGCCGGCCAGCGGGTCAACCACATTGCAGATGCCGCTTTCCTCCTGAATCACCAGCTGGGTATTGCGGGCGATGCGCGCTGACTGGTCGGTCGGCAGGGCGATGGCCTCGTCCAGAGCATTGGTGTGGAGCGACTGGGTGCCACCCAGTACCGCCGCCAGGGCTTCAATGGTGGTGCGGATGACGTTGTTGTACGGATCCTGCTCGGTCAGGCTCCAGCCCGAGGTCTGGCAGTGGGTGCGCAGGGCCTTGGATTTGGGATTCTTCGGCTGAAACTGCTCCATCAGCTCTGACCAGAGGAAACGGGCGGCGCGCAGCTTGGCCGCCTCCATAAAGAAATTCATGCCGATGGCGAAGAAGAACGACAGGCGTGGAGCGAAGGCGTCGACATCCAGTCCGCGGGCCAGAGCGGCGCGGACATATTCCAGGCCATCGGCCAGGGTGAAGGCCAGCTCCAGGGCGTTGTTGGCGCCGGCTTCCTGGATGTGGTAGCCGCTGATGGAGATGGAGTTGAACTTGGGCATGTGGGCGCTGGTGTAGGCGATGATGTCGGCAATGATGCGCATGGAGGGTTCGGGCGGGTAGATGTAGGTGTTGCGCACCATGAATTCCTTGAGAATGTCATTTTGGATGGTGCCCGCCAGCTGCTCCTGAGTCACGCCCTGCTCCTCGGCGGCAACGATGTAGTTGGCCATGATCGGCAACACCGCGCCGTTCATGGTCATGGACACCGAAACCTTGTCGAGGGGGATGCCACCAAAGAGGATCTTCATGTCCTCCACCGAGTCGATGGCGACGCCGGCCTTGCCGACATCGCCGACCACCCGTGGATGGTCGGAATCGTAGCCGCGGTGGGTCGCCAGATCGAAAGCCACCGACAGGCCCTGCTGGCCGGCGGCGAGGTTGCGGCGGTAGAAGGCGTTGGATTCCTCGGCAGTGGAAAAGCCGGCGTACTGGCGCACCGTCCAGGGTCGGCCGGCGTACATGGTGGCTACCGGGCCGCGCACGAAGGGCGGCAAGCCCGGCAGGCTGTCGAGATGTTCCAGCCCGGTCAGATCCGCGGCGGTGTAGAGGGGCTTGACGACAATGCCCTCGGCCGTATTCCAGTGGAAGCCGGCCAGGTCGTCGGTCTTCTTTTCCTTGCGCGCCAGAGCCTGCCATTGCTCCAGGGTTGGTTTGTCTGCCATCTATGATCCTTTCAGCGATTGTGAAAAAACGGGGGAATGAGGGGCAAGGCCGGATGAAAAGGCCGAAAGTCAGTATTCGATGCCGAGGCGGGCCTCCAGCCCGGCGTTGTAGTAGTGCTTGATGCAGCGCATTTCGGTGACCAGATCGGCTGCTGCGATCAGGGGCGCCGGGGCGTTGCGGCCGGTCAGCACCAGCTCGGTGGCTGGCGCCCGGCAGGCCAGCAGCTCCAGCACGGCTTCCAGGGAAACCAGACCGAAGTCGAGCGCGTTGATCAGTTCATCAAGAATCAGCAGATCGATCTGGCCTTCACGCGCCAGGGTGAAGGCGCGCTGCAGCCCCTGCTGGGCGCAGGCGATATCCTCGGGGGCGGGATGCTGGCGGTTGACGAAGTTGGGCCGGCCGCATTGTTCCACCTGCCAGTTGTTGCCCATACGGCCGGCGCTGTGTATCTCGCCGTAGCTGGAATCCTGCTTCATGAAGTGAAGAATGTGAACGCGCCAGCCGTGCCCGGCAGCGCGGAAGGCCAGTCCCAAGGCCGCCGTGGTCTTGCCCTTGCCATCACCGGTATAGAGCTGTACGCGGCCCCGGCGGTTGGCAGGCAGGCTGGAAAGGGGCTGAGCGTTGCTGGTCATGGCTGGCTCTCCTGTCGCGGGTTGGGAGCATCAACCGCAGTTTTGGCTGGTAGAATTGTTTTTTAAAGACGCTAAAAACTTTTAGCGAGGTGAAATATATCAGCCACTGGAAAGCCTTGTCAAGCAGCCTGATCCGGCCCTTTGTGCCACAAAAGAGCGTGCTAGAACACCTCTTTTTTCGTTGGAGGCGTTCCATTGTCGCGCTGTCTGGTCGTGGCGGAGGCCCGGTTCCGGCCCCGCCGCGCCGCTTTCAGGTTTCTGGCCGGTCATGTTTAATTTTACGTCAAATGGTTGGAATGAAAGGATTATTTTGCCAGTTCGATGATTTACTGCGGGTAAAGGTTTTTACTGACGATAAACTATCCGATTGACAATTAAATCGACATGTTTTATACCGTGCGAGCCAATAGAACCGCTTTCTATTTTTCTGTGAGGCAGGCCCTTGGAATACAACATCGGCGCGAAAATCAAAGAGCTGCGCAAGGCCCGCAAGCTGACCCTCCAGGCCGTCGCCAGCGAGACCGGTTTCTCGCCGGCGCTGATTTCCCAGATCGAGAACAACAACGTATCCCCGCCCATTGCCACCCTGTCGAAAATCGCCCGTTTTTTCGATGTCAAGATCAGCCATTTCTTCGAGGAAGAGGAGGAGGCGCGGCGCTATGAGGTGGTGCGCGTGGTCGATCGGCGCGTGGTCAGTCGGGTGATTTCCAAGGCCGGCAAGGGCCATGGCTATACCTATGAGGCCCTGTCGGTCCACAAGCTCAACAAGAAGATGGAACCCTTCATCGTCAGCCTGTCAGAGCGCAGTGACGATGAAACGCTTTACAATCACGATGGCGAGGAATTCCTGCTGGTACTGGAAGGCTGCGCCGAAGTGCTGCTCGATGACGAACGCATCCGCCTTGACGCGGGCGATGCCGTCTATTTCGATTCGTCCATGCGCCACCGTTTGCTGTCCTATGATGGCCGGCCGGTGCGGGTGCTCGCCATTGTCACCCGCTGATGGTGGCGGCGAGCGCGTAACCTTCTTAACTGCCTGATCTGTCCGGCCGGCTGCGGAAGGCGTGGCTGACCGGGCTGCCTGCTCTCATCAAAATCAAGGGATGGCCAACCATGTCGAAAAACATCATCAAGCCTACACTGGAGAATCCGCTGGATCCGCCTGTCAACGTCGAGTTCACCATCCCTGGTGAAATCCCCGGTCGCAAGGGGCCCTACGAAGAGGCCATGAAGGAAGGGCATGAGCTGATCGAGCGGCCCATCCGTTCCGTTGATGTCGGTCAGATCGAAAAGCAGCACTTCAAGCAGCGCATGACCGTGTGGGAGCGCATCCGGGTGCTGACCAGCGAAAACCCCAACATTCTGTTCCAGAACTGGGGCAAGAATCTCGACGGGGCCTCGCTGGTGACCGGCATTCTCAGCATCAACGGTCGCGACGTGGCCTTCTACGGTCACGATTTCACCGTGCGGGCCGGTTCCATTGATGCCACCAACGGCAGCAAGCTGGCACGGCTGTTCACCATGGCTGGTGAGCAGGGCATTCCGGTTATTGGCATGAACGATTCGGCTGGCGCCTTCGTGCCGGCCGGTGTCGGCGGTCTCGATGGCTATGCCGAGGCGTTTACTGCCCTGCGCAAGATCAGTGGTGTGGTGCCCTCGATCATGTGCATGTTCGGCTTCAACGCCGGCGGCGGTTCCTATCTGCCGCGGCAGGGCAGTTTTGTCATTCAGCCTGAGGACACCTTCTTCGGCCTGACCGGGCCGGGCGTGGTCAAGTCGGTGCTGGGCGAGGATATCTCGCCAGAGGATCTAGGTGGGCCCAAGGTGCATGGCGCGTCCGGCGTGGCCGATCTGACGGTGCAGGACGAAACCGCCGCCCTGCGCGCCGCCGTGCATTTGCTGAGCTATCTGCCGGACAACAACCACAGCATGGCGCCGGTCATCAAGACCAGCGACCCGCTGGAGCGCAAGACCTGGGAAATCAATACCCTGCTGAAAAAGGCCTTCAACTCGCCGACAGGTTTCAATACGCCTTTCGATGTCTCCATCATCATCCAGCAGATTTGCGATCACGGCGACTACTTCGAGATTCAGCCCAATCGCGCCCGCGAGGCCGTGACCGCTTTCGGCCGCCTTGGTGGCAACGTGGTTGGTTTTGTCGCCAACAACAGCGCGGTCGCCTCCGGTCAGATCGACTGTGATTCCGCTGTCAAGATTGCCCGCTTTGTGCGCTTCTGCAATATCTACAACATTCCGCTGATCTTCATGGAAGACACCACCGGTTTTCTGCCGGGGCGTGAGCAGGAGGCGCGCGGCATCGTTCAGGCCGGTCGTTCGATGCTCGATGCCATCGTCGATGTGCGCACGCCGCGCATTCTGCTGATTTTGCGCAACGCCTTCGGTGGCGCCTATGCCTCATATAACAACTACCCCACCGGCGCCGACCTGGTGCTGGCACTGCCGACCACCCGTCTGGCGGTCATGGGGCCGGCCGGCAAGGAGTTTGTCTACAAGAACGAATTGCGCAAGATCCGTTCGGCGGTGCCGGCCATGGTGCAGGAAGGAACCCAGCAGCGCATCGGCGCCGGCATGAACGGTGCCGAAGCCAAGAAGGAGGCCGAAGCCGAAGTGGCCGACTGGCTCAAGCAGCAGGAGGCGGCGCTGAATCTGCGCTACGAGAAGGAACTGATGAACCCGAAGGAGGGTCTGGCCCTGGGCTCGATCTCCTCGCTGGTGATGCCGACGGATCTGCGCGAGGTGCTTGGCCGCAATCTCAATTTCTTCCTGCGGCATTATCAGCCCAGCGCCTGGCAGTCGGTGCAGCGCGAGTTCCATTGATGCGCTTGCCGGTGACGGTTTTCCCAGCGCGAGCATTTACGATAACCCCCCTGTAACGGGAGATTAGGCCCATGGCAAAGCAGACCGATTTCTACACCCACAATCCGCTGATTCATAAAGACCGCCGCCTGAGCCAGTCCACCTCGGCCTGGGTGCGCTCCTTTTCGTGTGAGGCTCTCCGGCCGCTGATTGTCTGTCGCGGTCCGATTCGCAAGGAGGCGATGGATGTTTACGATGAAATGGGCATCCACGGCTACGGCATCCTGCTGTCGGAAAAGGATTCCATCGTCTACCCCAATGCCCTGTCACCGGAACTGCGCAAGCTGACCGACAATCGCCGGGTGCATCGCGTGCCCGATTACACCGGCGCCAGTCGCGAGGAGCGCTTGGAGCGTATCGGCCAGATCATCCAGATCGCCCTTGACAATGGCTACGATTCCCTCTTCGCCGGCTATGGCTTCATGGCCGAGGACGATGAGTTTGTCGCCGCCATTGAAAAAGCCGGCCTGCGCTTTATTGGGCCCTGCAGTGCCACCCAGCGGGGCGCCGGTAAAAAGGACGAGGCCAAGCGCACCGCACTGACGGTCAAGGTATCGGTCACGCCGGGGGTCGACAACGTCACCGCCCGCACCCTGGTGGCCAAACATCCCAGCCGCGAAGCCCTGCTGGCGCTGGTGACGGCCGAGGGTTTGCGCTGTGACAGCCGGCTGCTGGCCGACGAGAGCCTGAGCCTGGAACAACTGGCCGATCATATCCTGATGGCGTCCTACGACAAGGGCATCGATCTGTTCAGCATTGAGGAACTGGGCCGCCAGGTCGAGGCCGAATGCGCTGCCATGTTCCGATCCCATCCCGGCAGCCGCATCCGTCTCAAGGCTATCGGTGGTGGTGGCGGCAAGGGTCAGCGGATTCTTGGCGCTTCGCTGCTGGGTAAGAAGAGTCCGACCGACGCCGATGTGGCCAAGGCCGCCGCGGCGGCACCGGGACTGGTGTTGGAGGTGCTCAACGAGGTCAAGGCGGTGGGCGTCGGTGACAACAAGAACGTGCTGATCGAGCTCAACATTGAACAGACCCGCCACAACGAAATCCAGCTGTTGGGCAACGGCCAGTGGTGTATCGCCCTGGGCGGGCGTGATTGCTCGCTGCAGATGCATGAACAGAAGCTGCTGGAAATCTCCGTGACCCAGGAAGCACTGGCGCTGGAGATCGAAAAGGCCCGTGCCGCTGGCCAGTGCGAAGCCGCCGCCGCGCTGGAAACCGATCTGCAGGTGCTTAAGCGCATGGAGGAGGAGTCCGAGCGTTTCGGCCAGGCGGTAGGGCTGGATTCGGCTTCGACCTTCGAGTGCATTGTCGATCGCGACCGTCATTATTTCATGGAGGTCAATACCCGTATTCAGGTGGAACACCGCGTTACCGAACTGGTCTACCGCCTGAGGTTCACCAATCCCGACGATCCGCAGGATTTCTTCGAGGTGGAATCGCTGGTGGAGGCCATGGCCCTGCTGGCTCTGCACAAGGAGCGTCTGCCGCGGCCCGAGCGTCTGCCGCGTTTTGGCGCCGCTGCCGAGGCGCGGCTCAACGCCACCGACTGCTCGCTGTCGCCGTCGGCCGGCGGTGTTATCCGCTATTGGTCGCGGCCCATCGAGGGTGAAATTCGCGATGATCAGGGCATCAGCATGCTCAATCCGGACACCGGCCTGTTCATGCGCTACCGCGTGGCCGGTGCCTATGATTCCAACATCGCCCTGCTGCTGACCAAGGGCGACGACCGTCGGGCCAGCTACGAGCATCTGGCCAAGGTGCTGCGTTGTACCACCCTGCGCGGTACCGACCTGGCCACCAATCTCGATTTCCACTATGGCCTGGTCAACTGGTTTCTCGGCAACACGGTAATGGCCAAGCCGACCACCCGGTTCGTGGTGCCTTACCTGACGCTGGTGGGTTGTCTGAAGGAAGAGGCGGCCAAGATTGATCCGGTGGTTGCCTTTGTCACCCTCAAAAAGCACTATACCCAGCGTTATGCTGCAGACCCTGAGGCCAAGAAGGCCATTGCCGCCGTTCTCGACCGTAAGGGAACCCTGCTGACCCGGCCGATGCAGAAGCTGCTGGATAATCCGCATCTACTGGCCGGCTGGCTGAGTCTGAATCGCAAGAACTTTCGCCATGACAACGGCAAGCTGGTATGGCTGCGCAATCCGCTGGTGGTACTGGCGGAAACCTACGCCTATCTCAATATGGAATGGCGTGCCGGCGTGCCGGCAGCGGAAATCATCTGGTCGCACGACAATGAGCTGTTGCAGAAGGCCATTGCCTTCTATGCCCGCCTGCGCGAGCACTTCAGTTTGGGTGCGGCCGATTTTGAGGAACTCAATGCCCTGCTAACCCAGGATACCCCCCAGGGCGGCTACAACGCCGCGGACTGGGCCGCTATCCAGTCGGCTCATCTGGGCTTCGAGGCGGGCAACGAGCTGCTTGGTCTGCTGTTCCTGATCGCCGAGCGTACCCGGTTCTTTGATTTCCATGTCGAGCCGAATCTGGAGGTGGTTATTCCCGATGAGCTCAACGACGCCGATCTGCAGGCACGCATGAAGAAGGTTCTGGTGCCGCCGCCGGCGACCAAGGCCGACGAGATCGTCACCCCCGGCGGGGGGATGTACTATGCCCAGGAAGCGCCGGGCATGCCGACTTTCGTCAGGGAAGGGGATCATTTCGAGAAGGGTCAGCCGTTGTTCATTCTTGAGGTCATGAAGATGTTCAACAAGGTTCTGGCTCCCTTCTCCGGCACCATCGACAAGATTCTGATCGAGGGCGGCGATGGTGTCATCGTTTCCAAGGGTCAGCCGATCTTCAAGGTGACGCCGGACGAGCGGTTTGTCGAGAGCGATCCGCTGGCGATCGAAAAAGAGCGGCGGGAGACCACGGCCGCCTATCTGCAGGCGATTCTGTAACCGTTTGGCAAGGAGCTCTTGCGCTGGCCTGGCCTCGTAGGCGTAGAGCCCTGATTGCTACCAACAATGAACCCCGCCGACCGCATGGCCGACGGGGTTCATTGTTTGAACGCGAGCTGGAGGGGGAGGTCAGGCCAGGTTGTAATCGTCGTTCTCGACCGGCTCCGACGCGCCTTCGAGGAAGGAGGCTCGCTGGCTGTCGCGGATGACCTCCTGCACGCCGTGGTTGACCGACCAGACGGTGCCGCAGACCGTGCATTCGACGATGTCTTCGTAGAAGCCATCGGAGTGCAGATCGATTTGGGCGTACTCCTGATTTTTGCATACCGGGCATTTCATGGGGGCGTGTCCTTTCGTTAAAGACGGGTGTGCTCGACTGTTTTTCTTGAGAGTATAAAAGGCGGCAGCGTTCGTGCAAGCCTTTTACCGAGCAAGAGCGCCGTTAAAACGGTATCTTAACGGAAGCCGAAGGCAAAATAGTGGTCAGGTTCTTTTCGTTAAAGTAAAAAAGACCAGATCGGTAAGACAGCGGGTTGGGTCTTCGGGGGTTAACAGGTTGTAAAAACGCCCCTTTGTCCAATTTTCCGCGGCATTGTGGCGGTGCCGGGAGGGTGGCGGCGAACGAGACGTAAAAAAGAATCGCCCAGCTGATTTTGGCGGAAATGAAACGGGATTACAGTTGTCCGAACGGGATACCGCCAGAGGTCCATCCCGTCAGTGAGACGTTCTAACACAAATCTAAAAAGGAGCTTACAGCATGGTAAAGAAAATCAACCACATTGGCGTCGCGGTGACCAGCATCGCCGAGGCATTGCCTTTTTATCGCGATCAGCTGGGCATGGTTTACGAAGGCAGCGAAGAGGTTGCCGATCAGCAGGTACGGGTGGCTTTTCTCGCCGTCGGTGAAAGCCGGATCGAATTGCTCGAACCCACCAGTGAGACCTCACCGGTGGCGCGATTTCTGGCCAAGAGCGGGCCGGGCATGCACCACATTGCCTACGAGGTGGACGATATCGTTGCCTATCTGGAGCAACTGCGTGGCGCCGGAGTGCGGCTGATCGATGAGCAGCCCCGGCGTGGCGCGCATAATACCCGGATCGCATTTATTCACCCCAAAAGCAGTGGTGGGGTGCTGACCGAAATCTGCCAGGCTGGCGACAGCGGAGCGGAAGCAACGCACTGATCAAGGCGTTCTCCGGTTGTTGCGATCCCGGCAGAGACATACAGACAGGCGGCGTGGTGCCGACTGTTGGTTCGTTGCCGCCCATAACGGGGCAACGAGTCTTTGATGCTGGATAAACGTAACAACAAGGAGGAACAGGAAATGAAGAAACTCTGGATGGCGCTGGGCCTGCTGCTGGCCATGACAGCCCCGGCCCTCGCGGTGGATTTTGCGTTTCACGGCGATCTGAAGCACGAATTCCGCATCAACTCCAACCAGACAGGATTCACCGGGGGTAAAGATTTCGCGTCGAGTCTTAAAACGACGCAGTCCAAGATCTATGATGAAGATGCCAACGACAGCTTCGCTCTCATCAAGTACCGTCTGTGGACGGAGATTGCCAGCGATGACGGTGGCGTCAAAGGGGTCTACGCCATTGAGATTGGTGGTGTTAACTTTGGTAACTCCAGCCAGGGAGGTGGTTTCTCCGGCGATGGCAAGAATGTTGAAACCCGTTGGGCTTATACCGACTTCGCCTTGGCCGGTGGACGCCTGAAGGTTGGTCTGCAACCGGTCAAGATCAGCCGCTTTTTGTGGGAAGAAACCGCCACAGGCATTCACTACCAGAATGGTGGTCTTGAACTGGCCTGGTATCGTGGCTATGAGGTGGTCAATACCGATGACAGCAACGATTTCAAAGACCTGGATGCTCTTTATCTGCGTTACAGCCTCAAGCCGGCCGCTGGTGTCAAGCTGGGCCTGTTCGGCTTGTGGCAGCACAGCGATGCCGACAAAACCCTCGGCAGCAAGAGCCTGAACGATCTGACCTGGCGCACCAAGAGTCTGACCGGCTACGACATGGACCTTTATACCCTGGGTCTTGATGGCAGCCTGGAAGCCGGCAGCTTCTTTGCCAACTGGGATCTGATGTACCAGACCGGCGACATGCTGGAGGATGCGGATTTCGGCGGCTACTTCGCTCATGCCGATCTGGGCCTGAAGATGGGGCCGGGCACCCTGACCTATACCGTCTGGTATGCCAGTGGCGATGATGACCGCAGCGATGGCGATCTGGATGCCTTCATTGTCACCGATACCGATATCAATGCCGCCTACTCGTCGGTGGTGCTGTTCCAGGGTCTGAACTCCGACCACTACTTCGCCGCCGAGCCTTATATTCAGGACAAGGGTCTGTTTCTCAACCGTTTGGCCTATGAGCATAAGTTGACCGATAAGCTCACGGTTGGTGCGGCCGCCCTCTACCTGATGACCGCCGAAGATCTCGAATACACGGACAACAACGCTGTTGATCGGGCGGATGACAGCCTTGGGATCGAGATCGACGCCTGGGCCAAGTACAAGCTGTACAGCAGCCTTGAGGTGGCACTGGCCGCCGGTTACCTGGCGGCTGACGACGCCCTCGACTTCTATGAGGTTTCGCGCGACGGCAGCTCGGACGAAGACATCTATGTCATTGTGTCCAGCATTGGGTACAAATTCTGACCCCCCGGCGGCCCCAGGGTCGCTTCTGCCCCTGCCTCCTTCGGGAAGCAGGGGCTTTTTTGCGTGCGGGTTTCATGAAGCGCTGGCTGAATAATCACTGATCTGGTAACCTGCGGTACCCGCAGTCGTCGCTGTTAGCAGCGCCGGAGGCTGGCGACCGTGGGGGGGCGGGCCACCAATGGCTGTCTCCCTTAGTGGAACGATTGTTCGATAGATCTTGACCATGGGGAGGTAAGGATGCGTGTGTGTGCAAGAGCTCTGCTGGGCGCGGTCGCTGTTTTGCTGCTGGCGGGAGCGGCAATGGCGCTGGAGGTGGCGGTTCATGGGGATTTCAGCAACGAGCTGCGCCTCTACAGCAATCAGGCGGAATTTTTTCGCGGCGATTTCGGCTACCAGACCGAACGGCAGCATAAAATCGGCCGCAGCAGCGCCAGCGACAGCTTTGTTACCGCCAAATACCGGCTATGGAGCGAGATTGCCAGCGACGAAGGCGCTGTCAAGGGTGTTTACGCCATAGAGATGGGTGGTCTGCGCTATGGCGACAGTCGACGCGGCGGCGGTTTTTCCGGCGATGGCGTCAATCTCGAAACCCGTTGGGCTTACACCGATCTGGCCCTGGTCGGCGGTCGTCTGAAGCTGGGCTTGCAGCCGGTGCAGATTAACCCCTTTTTGTGGAATGAAACAGCGACCGGCGCGCACTTCCAGCGAGATTTGGGCGGGGCTCAGTGGCAGCTGGCCTGGTATCGCGGTTACGAGGTCGTCAACACCGAGGACAGTAATGATTTCCAGGATCTCGATGCCCTCTATCTGCGCTGCCTCCTCAAGCCGGCCACCGATACCAATCTGGGCCTGTTTGCCCTGTGGCAGCACAGTGATGGCAAAACATTAACGGACGAACCGGCTTTCAATCTGGCTGAACGCGGTAACTATCTTAAAAACTTCGCCGGTTATGATCTGGATCTCTATACCCTGGGTTTTGATGGCAGTGCCCGTCAGGGGAACCTGTTTGCCCGCTGGGATCTGCTCTTTCAGTTTGGTGACTTGCTGGAAAAACAGGATTTTGGCGGCTATCTGATTCATCTTGATCTGGGCGCCAAGAGCGGTTCCGGCAGCTGGACCTATACCTTCTGGCTGGCCAGTGGCGACAAGGATGCCACGGATGACGACTATGACGCCTTTATCGCCACGGACTGTGATACCAATGGTGAAACCAGTTCTGTGGTTCTTTTTGAAGGCTATGCCTCCGATGATTATTTCTCGGCCGTGCCCTATGTGCAGGATAAGGGGCTGATTCTCAACCGGTTGGGGTACGATCACCAGCTGGGCCAGCGTCTGACCGTAGGCGGTGCCATTCTTTATTTGCTGACGGCAGAGAAGGTGCGTTATGCCGATCAGGCGTCGGACCGGATCGGCTGGGAGGTCGATGCCTACGCCCGCTACCTGCTTTATCCCCAGTTGGAGCTGGCCCTGCAGGGGGGCTATCTCTGGGCTGACGATGTCCTGGATTACTACGAGAACGACGACGATGGCCAGGCCGACAGCAATCTGCTGGTCGTTAACGCCCGCGTCCGTTACCGCTTCTGAGCCCTTCCCATCACGATTTCTTTCCATGCCGGTTGCTACCCGGTCTGGCGTCTCGCCGGGCCGGGTTTTTTGCGTGCCAGCCGCTGAAAATTGATATTTTGTGCGAAATCCGGTGTAACTGCCTAAATATACAAAAAACCCTACGTCTTTTTGCTTGACAGGCTGACAAATCGCCAGCTAAATAGAACACAGTTTAAAAATGCACTGGTCGTGGTTGATCAGCCGCAATCCGTATGTTGGCTGTGGCCTGGTTGCCACAGTTTATGAGAGCGAAGGGTGCGCCAGATGGTGGCTCTGTCGCGGGCAAGAGCAGTGGCTTGGCAAGAAAGATATTAGAATGCCGAGAGGTTTTAGCGAATCGACCGCTTTTGGCGATTTCTGGCATGGTTTCTGATGAAGATCGATGGCAGTATCGTCAAGCTAGAACATTGTTGGTTTTTGGGTTGGGCGCAGACGACCGGCAGCGGAACAGCGGGTTCCGTGAATCGAGGCAAATGCCGGACGACGTGCCCGGAATGGGCTTGAACAGGCAACACCAACAAACAAGGAGGAAACCGGTATGAAACGAATGTGGATTGCCCTTGTGGTCATGCTCAGCATGGCAGCACCGGCTCTGGCAGTGGATTTCACCTTTCATGGGGATCTGAATCACCGCTTCCGGCTGTACACCAACCAGGTGAATTTCTTCGATGGCGCGGGGAACTCCTGGCAGAGTATGCACAAAAAAGCCATTACCGAAGAAGATAACAATGATCTTATGGGCGAGATCAAATACCGCTTGTGGACTGAAATGGCCAGTGATGATGGCGCCATCAAGGGTGTCTATGCCATCGAGGTTGGCGGTATCCAGTTTGGTTCCGGCACTGATGGTGATTTTTCCGGTGATGGTGTCGATGTCGAAACCCGCTGGGCCTACACCGATTTCGCCCTTGGCAGCGGCCGCGCCAAGATCGGTCTGCAGACCTTTACCGTTAACAAGTTCATCTGGCAGGAAACCGCTACAGGCATCGACTACAGTGTCCCGGTAGGTAATGGCAATGTTGAACTGGCCTGGATGCGTGGTTACGAGCGGCCGCATAATGATAGTGACCTGGATCACAATGATTTCGATGATCTTGATGCTCTTTATGCCCGCTATAATTTTTCGCCGGCCGAAGGCATGAAAATGGGCCTGTTCGCCCTGTGGCAGCACAGTGATGGCGATACCCTGTCCGATGGTGCGACGGGGCCGAACTACAACTATGTCAGCCGTGGTGGTTTCACCAATCTTGACATGGATCTGTACACCCTTGGTTTCGATGGTACCTTGGCCGCCGGCAACTTCTTCGCTAACTGGGATCTGTTCTATCAGTTCGGTGATCTGATGGAAGAGGTTGATTTTGCAGGCTACTTCGGTCACGTTGACCTGGGTGCCAAGATGGGTAAAGGCAAGCTGATGTTTACCACCTGGTATGCCAGCGGTGATGACGACGCTACGGATGACGATTATGATGCCTTTGTGGCAACGGATATCGACATCAATTCGGAATACTCGGTGGTGCTGTTCGAAGGCTATACCGATGACGATTATTTTGCCGAAGCTCCTTATCTGATGGATAAGGGCATGATCCTCTTCCGTCTTGGTTATGACCACCAGACGACCGATAAGCTCAAAGTCGGCCTTTCTGCTGCCTATCTGATGACTGCTGAGGATATCGAGTACCTCGACAATAACGGCATTGCTCGCTCGGATGATGAGATCGGTGTTGAGGTCGATGCCTATGTCAGCTACAAGCTGTTCAGCTCGACCGAGGTGGCTCTCCAGGCTGGTTACCTGATGACCGGCGACGCCATGGACTACTATGAGGTGGATTGTGATGGCAGCGCCGACGAGGACATTTATATCATCAACTCACGCCTGCGTTATTCGTTCTAAATAACGATGAAATCCATAAAAAAGGCCGGGATTCTCCCGGCCTTTTTTATGTGCAGCCGGGCACTGAGGGGCTATAATGCGGCCGCCCCACCATCAAGGTGGCGGCGGGTTGAATGCCCCAGGAGCCGCAACCGGCTGTAACCAAGGAGGAAACTGCATGAAATGCCTGACCGCACGACTCACCCTGCTGCTGGCCTTGCTGCCCCTTTTGCTGGGCACTCTGGCCGGTGGTGCCCTGGCCCGTGATCTGGCGCAGCTGGAACCGGATTTTGCGCCGCGCACCGGCTGCGTTGTTCTTTCGATCGGTAGCGAGTTTCTCGTTGATCTCGATGCCGATCAGGGATTGACCGCCGGCGATCTGTTGGCCGTGGTGGAACAGGGTGGCGATGTCATTCATCCGGTGACCAAGGAGGTTATCGGCACCCTCGACAAAACCCTGGCCGTGTTGCAGGTCAGTCAGGTCAAGGATGGCTATTCCTATACGCGGCTGCTGCGGGGTGAGGCTGCCGCGCTTAAGGCGGGTACCCTGGTGCGGCGCTACAGCGGCCTGACGGCGCGCTTCCATGATGCCAGCGGCAGCCAGGAGGCGCTTTACGCCCGCCTCAAGGCTGGTCTGCCGGCCCTGCAGTGGAGTGATGGCGAGGGCGCGGCTGATCTGCTGTTCGAAGCCACGGTCAATGGTCTGCAGGTGCGCGATGCCGCCGGCCAACTGATCCGGGCCTATGCCCCGGCCCCTGGGCGCAGTCTCGCTGCCCTGACGCCGCCGACCATGGCGGTTGCGGCCCTGCCGGCCACCGCGACCATTGCCGCCCCAGCGGCCTCGCCATCGACGATGCCGCTGGCTGTTGCGCCGGCCGCACCGGCTTCGCCGGCGAATCTGCGTTACGAAGCGCCGCTGCCGTCGGCGACCCTCAACGGGGCGCTGAGCATGGAGTTTCCCCGCTTTGTCAAGCGTGGCCAGCTGTCTCACGCCACCCAGATGGCTGATTTCGAAGCGATCGGCGGCGAGTTGCTGCTGGCTACCACTGACGGCGGCCGCATCGAAATCTACCGTCTGGGCGAGCAGTTGACGCCCTTCGCCAGTGGCGACAGCATCACCATGGGCCGTATTCTCAACCTGAGCTGGTGGCAGCCGAGTGCCGGCGACGCCTATCTGGCGGTGACGGTCTGGTCCGACAAGCGCGTCTACTCCGACCTGCTGCAGCTGCAGGGGCAGCAGCTGGTGCCTGTGATCAGCGGTTATGGCAGCCTGCTGGCCGGCTTTGATATCGATAGCGACGGTCGCTCGGAGCAGCTGCTGGGGCAGGAATTCTCGCGCGAACATTTCTACGGCAGCCCGGTATGGGCCCTGAGTCTGGCGGGCAATCGTCTTGCGGCACAGGCGCCGGCCTTTGAATTGCCGGCGAACTTCCGCCTGTTTGGTGCCCTGATTACCGATATCACGGGAGATGGTCAGGCCGAGGTGGCTTTTGTCCGCAACCGGCGGTTGTATATCTACAGCGGTACGCAGCAGCTGTACAAGTCGAGCAAGGAACTGGGCGCGTCGGTCTCGACGGTGACCTACGATATCGATCCTGACGCGCAGAATCCGATGATTACCAGCGCCAGTTGCGAGGTGGCGCCGGTGGCGGCCGATCTTGATGGTGATGGCCTTGCGGAGATCGTCGCCATCGCTGCGGATGCCAATTTGCTGCAGAATGTCGGTGTGGCCTCGGCCATCAACAAAAGCTGGCTGGCGGTATTCAAGTTTCAGCAGGGCATGGTGATGAAGGGAACCCTGGGTGACAGCCTGGAGCGGCCGTTGCAGGGCCTGGCAGTACAGCAGGGTCAGGCGCTGATGGTGGCCACGGAAATCAGTGGCTTGCTGGACAAGCATGAAGCCAGTTATGTGCTGGCTGTGCCGCTGCGTTGATGGCTGTCTGGAGATTTTGAAACAACAACGGCTGCCGGGTTGGCAGCCGTTGTTGTTTCGGTTTCGGCAGAAAGGGAAAATTACTGTTCCAGTGAGGCATTTAACAGGCCATAGCCCCGTTCACCATGGAGGGCCTGATCCAGCCCTTCGGCTTCCCCTTGAGGATCGATACGGAATCCGAGGGTTTTTTCGATGAGGATACAGAGGACCAGCGTGCTGACCGATGCCAGGCCAATGGTCGCCGCCATGCCGAGCAGCTGGATGCCGAGCTGATCCCATGCGGTCCAATGGCCACCTGCGCCAGCCGCGGCCTTTTCCATCCAGCTGTCACGAATGAAGAAGCACAGCAGCAGAACGCCCAGACCACTGCCGACGCCGTGAATGCCGAAACAGTCCAGGCTGTCATCGTAGCCAAAGCGGAGTTTGAGCTGCAAGGCGTAGTAGCACAGGCTGGCGGATGCCGCTCCGAGGATCAGCGCCCCGCTGGGCTGCACGACCGCTGCTGCCGGGGTGATGACGACCAGGCCGGCCAGAATGCCGGAGACAAAGCCCAGCGCGGTGGCCTTGCGGAGCAGCAGCGCTTCGATGATGAGCCAGGTCAGCGCGCCGCTGGCGGCGGAAATCTGGGTCATGGTCAGGGCGCGCGCGGTATCGAGACCGCTTTGCAGGGTGGAGCCGGCATTGAAGCCAAACCAGCCGACCCAGAGCAGCCCCGCGCCCATCATGGTCATGACCAGGTTGTTCGGATGCATGGGTTTACGCGGGAAGCCCTTGCGCGGGCCAAGGTAAAGGGCTGCAACCAGCGCACTGATGCCGGCAGAAACATGGATGACCAGTCCGCCAGCCAGGTCAATCACTCCGGCGGGACCGGCATTGAACAGCCAGCCATCGCTCGCCCAGATCCAGTGACACAGGGGGCAGTAGACGCAAAGGAACCACAGGGCGATAAATGCAGCGTAACCGCGCAGGTAAACGCGTTCCGCTATGGCGCCACTGATCAGTGCCGGGGTGATAATGGCGAACTTGCCTTGAAACATGGCGGTGATGTATTCGGGGATGCCATTGGTGATGGTGTCATCGATTCCACGCAGAAAAAAGTAATCGCTGTTCCAGCCGATCAGGCCCCCCCAAATGCTTTGCCCAAAGGTCAGGCTGTAGCCGACGGCGACCCAGAGTACGCCAATAATCGCCAGAGCGATGTAGCTGTGCATCATGGTCGAAAGAACGTTCTTGGTTCGAACCAGACCACCATAGAACATGGCCAGACCGGGAATCATCAGCAGTACCAGCGCGACAGAGATCATCATCCAAGCCGTGGTGCCACTGTCTACCGGGGATTCTGAACTCCAGACACACTGAGGAATCAACACAAGGCTCGCGCCGGCGAGTCGAAGCAGAAACATGCCACTCTCCTTTGAATAGGTGAAAACAACAGTGTTTTCGTTGTTGGCTGGGACCGGTTGGTCTATTTGTGGCGAAGCTAGAGCAACCCTTGTGCCAGTTCTGTGTCTTGCGCCATAATGCCGTTTTGGGCTGTTGCGTCGGCGGTGACGTAAGGGTGTTCTGGTGGATTTGGTGAAAAAAAAGGCAGAGGTGGCGTAAAAGCGGGCAACGGCAGGGACGGTGCCCGTGGGGTCAGCCTGTGCGGGGAAGGAGCGAGACCTATGGAGAAAGATAAGGAACTGGTGGCGCAGCTGAAACGGGTGCTGGCGGCGGTGGAACAAATCCTGCCGCGCGCCGTTGAACCGATTGACTGGAGCCAGACCCTGGCCGCCAGTTGGCGCTGTCATTCGGTGGCCGGCTATCTTGAAGCCATGCCGGCCGGCGAGGCCAACCGGCTGGACGATTTGCTGGGCATCGACGAACAGAAACGCATTGTTGCCGACAACACGGCCCAGTTTGTCGCCGGCCTGCCGGCCAACAACGCGCTGCTGTGGGGTTCGCGCGGCACCGGCAAGTCGTCGCTGGTGCGGGCGCTGCTGCATCATTTCGCGCCGGCGGGCTTGCGGGTGATTCAGATTGACAAGGACGATCTGCACCATCTGCCGGACATCTTCAGCCAGATCAAGGATCTGCCGTACCGTTTCGTGCTGTTCTGCGACGATTTGTCCTTCGAGGCCGGCGAGAAGAGCTACAAGATTCTCAAAAGCGCCCTCGATGGCGCGGTTTACAGTGCGCCGGTCAACTGCCTGATCTATGTCACCAGCAACCGCCGTTACCTGCTGCCGCAGTACGAGACGGATCATCTTGGCAATCTGATGAAGGGCAATGAGATCCGCGCTTCCGACGCCATCGAGGAGAAGAGCTCGCTGGCGGATCGTTTTGGCCTGTGGGTGTCCTTTGACTCCTTCAGCCAGGAGCAGTACCTGCGGGTGGTGCGTCAGTGTGTCGACCAGCTTTGTGCCGCTCAGCGTGCCAGTCTGCCGTGGGATGTCGCTGCCGAGCAGGCCGCCATCGCCTGGTCACACGAAAAAAGCAAGCGCTGTGGCCGCACCGCTTATCAGTTTGCCAAACGCTGGGTTGGCAGTCAGCTGCGCCAGCGCGGAGAGGCCGCGGCGGCCCAGTGACGGCCGGCTGAGGTTTTAACAGCAAAGGGGCGCGATTGCTCGCGCCCCTTTGCTGTTCGGTGCGGTAACGGGTGCTGCTGCGCTCGTCAGTCGGCCAGCACGAAGCGGCCGTTCTTGACCTCGACCATGACCATGGAATCGACATCCAGACCATTGTGGTCGAGGGCGTTGAGGTTGTAGATGCCGGAAACCCCGACATAGTCGCGGGTGTTTTCAATGGCCTGGCGCAGGGCCTCGGCTTCGGTGCCGGCTTGGCGGATGGCGTTGGCGAGCAGCAGAATGGCATCCCAGGCGTAGCCCGAATGGGTATTGATGGGGAATTGCTGATCGTAGCCGCGCTCACGGTAGAGGCGGATGAATTCCGCGATGACCGGTTTCTGCCGGTCCGCGTCCGGCAGCTGGTCGGCCACCAGCAGCTTGGTGGCCGGCATGCGGTTGCCTTCACTGGCGGCGCCGGCCAGTTCGATGTATTTCGGATCGGGCAGACCGTGGCACTGGAACAGCGGCAGAGCAAGGCCGAGCTGCAGGGCATTCTTGGCGACAATGGCGCCGGCCGGGCCGATGGTCCAGACCACCAGCGCCTGGGGTGCGGCGGCGCGCACCTTGGTCAGCTGGGCGGTCATGTCGCTGTCGCGGGCGCCAAAGGATTCGCGGGCGACGATTTCGATGCCGTAGCTGGCGCTGAGCCGCTCGATCCAGCCGGCGCCATCCTTGCCGAAGCCGTCGGCGGCACTGAGCAGGGCAATGCGGCTGAGGCCCTTGTCGCGCAGGTAGCCCAGCAGGCGCTCCACTGCGGTGCGCGACCGTTGCGGCGACTTGAACACCCAGTCGAAGGGACCGAATTGCTCTCCCATGATCACCGGATCGCCGCCCACGGTCATGAGGATGGGGGTTTTGCCGGCGTTGGCGATGGCCTTGACGGCCATACCGGTGTCGGTCATGGTTGGACCGATGATGGCCACCACCTTATCCTTGTGAATGAATTTCTTCGCCAGCGAGGCGGCCTTGGCCGGATTGGCCTCGGTGTCGCCGATGATCAGCTCCAGTTTCCGGCCATTGATGCCGCCTTCCGCATTGATCTTGTCAACCACCATCTCGGCCACCAGTTTGGTGGGTGTGCCGATAAAGGCCGCCCGCCCCGACAGGTCGAAAAACGCCCCGAGTTTGATGGTTTCCTGCGCCACGGCCGGTAGTGCCAGCAGCACCAGTGCCAGCGCGGCCACGATCGTTTTTTTCATGTCCCCTTCCTCCTCTTCCTCTGCTTCTTTCCCCCCTGATCGGGCCGGACGGGAGCTCCCTTTGCTCCCTGAGACCCCTTCGTGCTCTGTCAGACGATTTCGTCCTGGATGCGGTTGTCGAACACCCGCTGGCTCTTGCGCTCCGACCGCGGCAGGCTGGCGTAAGCGACCAGCTCCAAATCGGCGCTGACCAGCAGCTGTTTCTTAATCTGATGACCGCACTCGTGGCACAGTTCCGCATCGCGCTGGGAGCCGACGCCCTGGGCGCGCTCGACGCGTAGCAGCATGTGGTCACGGCCGGCGCTGTCGCGGGTCAGATGAATCTGGTATTCACTGCCCAGCCCCGGCACCTGGGACAGGATACCGTCGATGCTGCTGGGATAGATATTGACGCCGCGGAACTTGATGGTGTCGTCGCTGCGGCCCTTGATGCGCGAGTGGCGCGGCAGCGGATTGCCGCACGGGCACAGCCCCGGCAGGATGCGGGTGATGTCGCGGGTGCGGTAGCGGATCAGTGGCGCCGCCTCCTTGCACAGGCTGGTGACCACCATTTCGCCCCATTCGCCGTCGGGTAGCGGCTGCAGGCTGACCGGATCGACGATTTCCAGCAGATAGTAGTCGCCCCAGTAATGGATGCAGTCGTGCGCCTGGCATTCGATGCCGGTGCCGGGACCGTACAGTTCGGTCAGGCCAGTGATGTCGAACAGCTCGGCCCCGCCGAACAGTTCGGAAATCTTCTGGCGCATGGAGCGGCTGGAGCGTTCGGAACCGTAGATGATTTTGCGGACAGCGATCTTGTCGGCGACGCCGCGTTTGTGAATCTCCTCGGCCATCAGCAGCGCCATGGAGGCGGTGGAGCAGAACACCGTCGACTGGAAATCGAGCAGGAACTGGATCTGCAGGTCGATGTTGCCCGGACCGACGGGCACCGCCAGGGCGCCCAGCTTTTCACAGCCGAGCTGAAAGCCGACACCGGCGGTCCAGACACCATAACCGACGGCGATCTGCACTCGGTCGAGGGGGGTGACGCCGGCCATCTGGTAGCAGCGGGCGAAAAAGTGGCTCCAGTCGTCGATATCCTTCTGGGTGTAGGCCAGCACCTTGCGTTTGCCGGTGGTGCCGGAACTGGCGTGGATGCGGACAATCTGTTCGAAGGGCACGGCTCGCAGCGGGAAGGGATAGCCGTCGCGCAGATCCTCGGCGGTGGTGAACGGCAGGCGTGGCAGATCGGCCAGGCTGTGGATGTCGTCCGGCCGGATACCGGCTTGCTCCAGCCGGGCGCGATAGAAGGGGCTGCCTTCCCAGACGTGGCGCAAGGTCCATTGCAGGCCGGCCAGCTGATGGCTGGCCAGTTCAGCCGCGTCCTTAAAGGTCGGCATAAAGTTCTGTGTGTGCATGGCAGGTTTCTCCAGGCGGATGTTGGTCAGGCCGGCGGCGCCGAGACGGCTGGCGGCCGGGTCGGCATCGCTGGCAGCGCCTAAAAAGGCGGCGCGCAGGGCCGGGTCATTGAGCAGGTGGCGGCTTTCGCCCTCCTGCACCACCCGGCCACCGGCCAGCAAATAGGCGCGATCGGAGGCCGACAGGGCGCGGGCGGCGTTCTGTTCCACCAGCAGGATGCTGGTGCCGGCGCGGGAGAGCTGGTGGATGATGGCGAAGATCTCGTCGGTGATGCGCGGTGCCAGCCCCAGACTGGGCTCGTCGAGCAGCAGCAGGCGCGGTCGCGCCATCAGTGCCCGGCCCATGGCCAGCATCTGCTGTTCGCCACCGGAGAGGGTACCGGCCCGTTGCTCACGTCGTTCCGCCAGGCGCGGAAAGCGGTCGAATACCTGCTGCAGCTGGCGCTGCAGTTCCGTCCGGCTGAGCTTGAGGGGCAACGCGCCAAGCCGCAGGTTTTCCAGCACCGTCAGGCGAGCAAAGACCTCGCGGCCTTCCGGCGACAGGACCAGGCCGCGCCACACCCGCCGTGCCGGCGACAGCCGGCCGATGTCCTCGCCATCGAGCAGAATGCGGCCGCCGCTGGGGTGCAGCAGGCCGAGCAGGCATTTGAGCAGGGTACTCTTGCCGGCGCCGTTGGCGCCGACCAGGGCGACGGTTTCGCCGGCGGTCAGCTCCAGATCAAGGCCGAACAGGGCTTGGGCGGCGCCATAGTGGGCAGTGAGCTGTTCGATACGCAACATCAGGCGGTGGCCTCCAGATTGCCGAGATAGGCTTCCAGCACCAGGGGATTGCGGCGGATGGCCGCCGGCGGTCCGCAGGCGATGCAGCGGCCGCTGTCGAGGACCACCACCTGATCGGCCAGATCCATCACCAGCGCCATGTCATGCTCCACCAGCACCAGGGTCTGACCGGCGCGGCGCAGCTGGCGCAGCTGGTTGGCCACGGCGGCGCTTTCAACGGCGTTCAGACCCGCCACCGGCTCGTCAAGCAGTAGCAGACGCGGGTTGCTGACCGTGGCGCGGGCCAGCTCCAGCCGTTTTTTATCGCCATACGCCAGCACGCCGGCGGGCCAGTCGGCCTTGTCGGTCAGGCCAAAGCGGTCGAGGGCCGCCAGGGCGCGCAGGCGCAGCTGGCGTTCACGGTGGCGCAGATAGGGGGGGCGCAGCAGGGCCATCAGCAGCGAACGGCCGGCGTCACAGGTCAGGCCGGTCAGCACGTTGTCCACCAGCGACAGTTGCGGAAACAGCCGCAGGTTCTGGAAGGTGCGCTGAATGCCAAGGCGCGGTCGCAGCTGGGGCGGCTGGCCGGCCAGATCGCGGCCGGCAAAACGGATGGCGCCGCTGTCGGGCCGCAGCTGGCCGCTGATGGCATTGATCAGGGTGCTCTTGCCGGCGCCGTTGGGACCGATGATGGCGGTTAGCTGACCCGCCGGTACCGCAAAGGACACCTGCGCCAGGGCCGGCAGGCCATCGAACTGCTTGCTGACCTGCTCAAGATGCAGCATGGCCGGATACCTGCTGGCGTTGTTTCAGGGCGGTCCGCCGGCGCAGGGTTTCACTCAGGCCGCGCACCAGGCCCTGGGGCAGAAACAGCAGGATCAGCACCAGCAGCCCGCCGTGAACGAAATCCTTCCAGGTTTCGAACAGGTCGATCCATTCCGGCAGCAGGCTGATGAAGGCCGCGCCCAGCAGACTGCCCCACAGCGAACCCATGCCGCCGATGACCACCATGATGACCAGATCGGTGGAGGCAAAGATATCGAAGGAATCGGGACTGATGAACCCGTAGCTGTGGGCGAACAGGCTGCCGCCGACGGCGGCGTAGACCGCTGACAGCACGAACACCCGAATCTTGGCCGGGCCGACCGCGACACCCAGGGCGGCGGCCGCCACCGGGTCACCGGCCAGCGCTGCCAGGCCACGACCCACGCCGCTGCGCACCAGATTCAGGCTCAGCAGCAGTGCCAGCAGGCAGAAGGACCACAGCAGATAATGCAGCCGGGCCTCGCTGTCGAAGACGAAGCTGCCCAGCTGCAGGGGAGCGATGCCGTAGAAACCGCTCGGTCCGCCGGTAAGACTGTCCCATTCCAGCAGCACGCTGTGCAGCACCAGATTGAATCCCAGGGTCGCCATGGCCAGGTAATGGCCCTCCAGGCGCAGCACCACCAGCCCCAGCAGCAGCGCCACCAGCGCCACCAGCGCGGCCACCAGCAGCAGCGCCGGCCAGGCCGGCAGGCCATAGCGTACCGTGGCGATGGCGGAACCGTAGGCGCCCAGACCGAAGAAGGCGGCGTGACCGAGGGAGATCTGACCGGCGAAGCCGACAAACAGATTCAGGCCCAGCACCACCAGGGCAAGCAGCGCCACCTGGTTGGTCAGCCCCAGATGGTAGGGATTGGTCAGCAGCAGCGGCGTCAGCAGGAGCAGACCGGCAAACAGACTGACAGCCAGCCCGCAACGGTGCAGGCGTATAAAATAGAGCAGACGGGCGCGGCCGGACATGGGCCTAGCCCGCCAGACCGGCGTCGAGGGCCTGCAGATTGACCGCCAGCAGGCGGGCCGGCACCAGCTGCTCGATGGCGGCACGGCAGGCGGAGGCATCGCAGAACAGCGCCTGCTGGCGCAGGGCGCAGCCAAGCAGCACCAGATTGGCCAGGACCGCCGGACCGATCTGGCGTGCCAGGGCGCTGGCATCGCAGCTGCAGCCTGCCGGGGCGCTGGCACTGTTGATGAACAGGGCGCCGTCGGCCTTGAGCAGCGGCCGGTGCACGGCCAGATTGTCGGCCCACAGCAGCAGGGCGACATCGGCCTGACCGGCGCGGATCAGTGGGCTGGCGAAGCCGCCGACCTTGATGGTCGACAGCACGCTGCCACCGCGCTGGGCCATGCCGTGGGTTTCCGAGGTCAGTACCGGCAGGCCGGCGCTGAGAGCGGCCTGAGCGATAACGCGGGTCAACAGCAGCACGCCCTGGCCGCCGATGCCGCTGACGATGATCTGCTGCTTCATGGCTGTTCTCCTGCGTTGGCGGCCTGGATGGCGTTGACCGGGCAGACGGCGATGCAGGCATTGCAGCCGATACAGCGGTCATGATCGACCAGTGCCTGCTTGCCGCTGGCATCCATGGACAGGGCCGGACATTCGAAGGCATCGACACATTTGCGACAGCCGATACAGCTTGCGTCGATGCGGACCGGCGGCGCCTGCTGAGCCTGGCGTACCGCTGGATCCATGACACAGCCGTGGCGGGCAATCAGTACCGCCACGCCGCCGTTGTCACTGCGACTGTGGGCGTCGGCCGCCCGCAGCAGGGTTTCGAAGCGCGCTTGATCGTAGGGGTCGCAGACTTCGAGGAAATCGACACCGCAGGCCCGCACCAGCGGTTCGATGGCAATGGCGCGACTGGCCTCGCCGGTGGCGCGGCGTCCCAGGTGCGGTACCGGCTGGCCGCCGGTCATGGCGGTGGTGGCGTTGTCGAGAATGACGATAACAATGCGGGCCTGCTGCAGAACGGCGTTGATCAGCGCCGGAATGCCCGAATGGAAGAAGGTCGAGTCGCCGATGGTGACCACCACCGTCGGCCAGTCGCCATCGTCCTGGCGGTGGGCCTGATAGAACCCGGCGCCCTGGCTGATGCAGGCACCCATGCAGTGTACCGTGTGTACCGCTCCCAGGTTCAGGCCCAGGGTGTAACAGCCGATATCCGACGGAAAGATGCCCTTGGGAAAGCATTTCTTGATGCTGTAGAAGGCGCTGCGGTGGGGGCAGCCGGGGCAGAGGGACGGGCGCTGGCCACGGCCGCCGCTGCTGACCGGGGCGCTGCGGGGCAGGTCGAGGAAGTCGGTCACCACCTGCAGCAGCACGTCGGGGGTCAGCTCGCCCTCGCGCGGCACGGTGCCACTCTGTTTGCCGACTGCGCCGGGGTGGGCCACCTGCAGTTCGATGACCGGATAGGTTTCCTCCAGCACCAGCAGGCGGTCGTAGTCGCGGCGCAGGGTGGCGCACCAGTCGGGATTGAGCGGGTAGGGCATGCGCACCTGGTACAGATCCATAACGCCGCTCAGGCCGAGGTCGGCCAGCAGATCCACCAGATGGGCATAGACGATGCCGCTGGCCACCAGTGCCGTGCGGCTGTAGCGACGGTCACGGCCGTTGCCCGGCTGCAACAGCGGCTGAAAGGCCGCCTCGCGGGCGATTTCGGCCAGATCGGCGTTCAGCTGCTGGTGCAGGGCCGGCAGAAAGGCCGGGGTGGCGCACCAGCGTGCCGTGTCGGGCACAAAGCGGGCGTTGCGCGGCTGGGGTTCGACCGGGGCCAGGGCCAGGCTCTGGCGCGAATGGCAGATGCGGGTGGTGGGGCGCAGCACAAGGGCGCGGCCATAACGCTCCGACAGGGCATAGGCCGGCGCCACCCAGGCGCGCGCTTCGGCCGGACTGGCCGGATCGAGTACCGGCACCCGCGCCTGCAGGCAGAACAGGCGGCTGTCCTGCTCGTTTTGCGAGCTGTGCGGGCCGGGGTCGTCGGCCACCACCACCAGCAGGCCGCCAACCACGCCCAGGTAGGCCGTGCGCATGAAGGGATCGGCGGCGACATTGAGGCCAACCTGCTTCATCACCGCGACACTGCGCTTGCCGCTGTAGCTGGCGGCGAGGGCGACCTCGAAAGCAATCTTTTCGTTGACCGACCATTCGATGTGCAGCGGTGCGCCAGCGCGCTGGCGCTGGTCGATCAGGGCTTGCAGCACCTCGGTGGAGGGCGTGCCGGGGTAAGCGGCGGCGACCTGACAACCGGCTTCGAGCAGGCCCTGGGCAATGGCCTCGTTGCCCATCAGCAGCTGAGCGGGCGAGGCGGTCGGGGAGCTAGGGGTGGCCATGGGATTCCTGTGACAAGGGGTTGATAACGTCTGTGGTCAATGGCGGCCGAGCAGGCCCTGGGGGCGCAGCGCCAGCACCAGCAGCAGCACAACGAAGGCCACCACGTCCTTGTAGGCGCTGGACAGGTAACCGGCGGAAAAGGCTTCAAGCAAGCCCAGACCGACACCGCCGACAATGGCACCGGGAAAGGAGCCGAAGCCGCCGAGAATGGCCGCCGCAAAGCCCTTCAGGCCCAGCAGCACGCCGACATCGTAACTCAGGGTGGTGATGGGGGTGACCAGCACGCCGGCCAGACCGCCGAGGGCGCCGGCCAGGGCATAGCTGGCCAGCCGCACCCGGCCAGCGGCGATGCCGACCACGGCGGCGGCCGTCGGATTGCAGGCCACTGCGCGCATGGCCAGGCCCAAGGAGGTGCGGTAGAAAAACAGACTCAGCAGGCCGATGGCCAGCAGGGTCAGCAGCAGAATCCACAGGGTCTGCGGCAGAACCGTGGCACCGAGCAGCGCGATGGGCCGATCCGGTGTCAGCGGTGGCAGGGCCATGCGGTTCTTGCCCCAGATCAGGCTGATGGCGCCCCGCAGAATGATGGACAGGCCGACGGTGAGAAAGATCAGCACCAGCGGGTCGCTGCTGCGGGCCGGGCGCAGACCGATACGTTCCAGCAGCATGGCCACCAGCGCCACCAGCAGCAGGGCCAGCGGCAGGCCGGCCGCCATGGGCAACCCCAGACTGAACAGGGCTGAAAACAGGCACATGCCGCCGAGAGTGACAAAATCAACCTGGACGAAGTTGACAATGCCCATGGTGTTGTGAACAACGCAGAAACCCAGGGCGATAAGGGCGTAGATGGCGCCACTGGTGAGGCCGCCGAGAAAAAACTGCAGAAAATCGCTGAAGTTGTTCACCAGAGTCCTCGTTCGCCGGAATGCAAAAAAGTGGCGACAGGGTAGAGCAGACAGCCGCAACAGTCAATAAAACAAAGGTTTGAATGGCCTGGCTGCGGCCTGGGGCGTCAGCGGAGGGGGAATGATGGCGGTCAAAAGAACCGCAAGCCGGAAAATGCCAGGCGGTGGGGGAAGGGCATGCAACAGGAACGGGGCCCGGCACTTGCCGGACCCCGCGGAGAACGTGATGTTTAATTCTGACTAAAAGGGCCGGATTTCAAAACGTTGCTCAATGCCTGCCTGCTGGAAGGCGCCATTGTACATGGCGGCGACATCGTTGTAGATCACCTTCGGGAACAGCGCGAAAAGGTAGGTCTGAACCTCCATGTTGAGGTTCTGCATGGCGGTGACGGAATCCTTGAAAAAGGCGCCGAAGGTGGCTTCAGCCGTGAACATCTGGGCAACCGCCGCATCGCCGTCCTGGTAGATACTGGCCATGCACGGCATCGCCGGAGCATGATGAACGCCGGTGCCCAGGGCCATGTTGGCATAAAATAGGGTACAGAGTTCAACAATCTGGACTTGGTCATTGTTGCCCAGGGCAAACGCCCGCGGGAACTTCCAGCCCTGGGTCATCAGCGGCATGCCAGCGGGATTCTGGCCGGTCCACATGGGAACAAAAAACTGGTTCAGCAGGCTTGGCAGCTGTGCTTTCATGTCCGCCACATCGGAAAAGTACACATCAATGATCGGGCCGCCCGTCTGCGGGTTGCTGGGGTCGTACATGGGATTGTCATAGCTTTCGTTGAACGGGGTCTGACCGTCCCAGGCGAACAGTTCCGCCATGAACTCCTGTACCAGGGCACTGAAGTTGCCCAGAGGAGCGCCGTTTTTGAACATGGGCAGTGTCGCACGCATATAGGCTTTCAGCGCATCGGCAACCTCCGCAGCGGAGTAGCCCGGAATGGCGACGCTGGGCATGATGCTGTTCATGCTCATGCCGGCGATATCGGCGTTGGTGATCTCGACACCTTCAAGCAGATCGGCAACATCGAATCGCGGGCCCCACCAGCTCTGCAGCGGGCTGTCCAGTTCCCAACGGTAGTCGGTTTCATAATTCAGCGCGTTGCGGACGCCCCATTTGATCTGGCTGGCCACACTGCGGCAATGCAGATTGAACAGGCTGTTTTTGGTGCCGGTCAGATCGGCATAGCCAACCTTTGAAACCGCCAGCGGATTGAGGGCTGCGACAACAATGTAGTCGGTCAGCTGATCTTCGTGGCCGGCCAGGCGGACACCGGGATAGGCGGCACTGAGCATTTGCAGGGTCGGCGCTGATACCGTATAGACCGCGACCGCCCAGGGGGCGTTAACGCCGTAGCGGGGAGAAAGAGTTTTGAGCCATTGGTCATCTTTGTTTGACCAGAGTTCGATCAGGGCGCCGTATTGGGTCTGGCCCTGAATGGCGACGGTGGGGAAATGAACGATATCGACGACATCCTTGCCTTCCATGTTCTCTTCTGCGCTGATCGGCTTGAGGCTGTAACAGCCATTGTGCGCAAACTCATCCCTGATGGCCTCGGCCACCTCTTCGACGATGGCCTGGGTGTCGGCCGTTGACCGGTCGATGGCGATCTTGCCAAGCACGGTGAAGGATTTTACATCCTGGGAGGTGGCAGCGCTGGCGGTTCCAGCGAACCAGCAGGTCAGCGCCAGTGTGGTGACGGCAAGGGTTTTCCCAACGTGAAACATCTCTTCCCTCCATGAAAAATAGGATAAAAGCCTGCCGCAACGGCTCCTTGCGGTTGCGGCGGTTGATGTCTCTTGCGCAGGGACTGTGCCAGAATGGATTTTTGAGGCGATAGAACCCAATCGTGCCCGGATTCAGGCCGATTTTTTCCGACAGGGCAGATCATGGAAGCTTCGATATATTGTGAAATGACGTTATAGGGTTGGTTGTATGACGTTATATTACGATATTGATATGGCTGGTTGCCTTGATGCGCTGCGGCAGATCCCTCGGGGGCGCGCCAGAGGGCGGCTAGGCCAGCAGCAGCAGATTGAGCAGACCAAGCAGAAAACCGAGCAGGGCACCGAACAGGTTGATATAGCGGAACTGTTCCTTCATGATGCCGAGCAGCAGGCCCTCGACCTGCAGGATGTCAAGGCCGTTGATCTTGTCCTCCACCAGCCGGCAGATGTCGAGGCGTTGGGCCAGCGGGGGGATTTCCTGCTGCAGCAAGCCGCGCAGACGCTGGTAGAGGACGGCGTTGAGCTGGGCGCGGGCGTCGCTGGGCAGCAGGGCGTCCAGCCGACCGATTGGCCGACGATACAGCAGGTCATGCAGGAGCCGGCTCAAACCACGGTCCAGCTGGTGCAGCACTGCGCGCTCGCGCAGCAGGCGCAGCAGCGTCCGGGCCAGCAGCTCTGCCGCTTCACTGCGGCTGGTCGCCGTTGGCAGCAGGCCGGCAAGGGTCCGGTGCCGTTGCTGGTGGTAGAGCCGGTCGAGGAGATGGCTGAGCTGACGTTGCAATTCGGGCTGTCGCAGCAGCTGACCCAGCAGCCGCTGCAGCAGACGGCGCAACTGTTTTTCACTTAATCCGCTGCTGAGTTGCCGCAGGGGGCAGTCGAGCAGGGCATCAAGCAGTGGCAGCAGGCGGCTGGACAGCGCGTCCTGTCCTGCCGGGCTGTCCAGCCAGCCGGCCAGCCGCTGGGTCTGCTGTTCCAGCAGTCGCGGCAGATGGGCGTAGAGGGCGTCGCCGCTGAACAACATGGCCACCAGATTGCGCAAACCGTCAATGCTGTCGATAAAGCCGTCGAGGGCCTCGCGGGCGCGGCTGTTCAGCAGTTGCTGCGTGTCCTGCTGCCGTAGCAGGGTGGCCAGGGTCATGCCCAGCTGTGGTGTCAGCTGGGGCAACAGCTGGTGCAGCAAAGGAGCCAGGGCCGGCAGGGTCTGGCGCAGGCTGTGATCGCTGGTCAGGGTCTGTTGCAGGCGGGGCAGCAGCCAGCTGGTCAGCAGCTGACGGCTGACGCGGCGGCCCAGCAGGGGAACCAGGCGTTGCAGCAGCTGATCGCGCAGGCGGTGGTAACGCTGGGGTGGCAACAGCTGGTCGAGACGCTGGTGGGCGAGCTGGTCAAGACCCTGCTGACACAGCTGGCGCAGCTGACGCTGCAGGGCTGGCCGCCGGCTGGCCCGCAGCAGTCCGCGAGCGAGACGCAGGCGCAGCAGATCAAGCAGGGCCGCAATACGCGGCTGAAATTCGGCTGGCAGCAGCCGGGCGGCTGGTCCCAGCGGCTGGGCCAGCAGCTGATCGAGCTGGCGGGCAATAGTTTGTTCCAGCGCCGCGCGCACGTCGGGCCGGTCGAGGGCGGTGGCCAGATCGGTTGGTGTCAGCAGATGGTCACCGACCATGGCGCCCATCTTGCGTGCCAGTTCGGTTCGCCGGGCCGGAATGATGCCGGGTGTCAGTGGCACCCGCCAGCCCAGCAGATGCCAGGGCCGCAGGGGGCGGAACAGCATGCGAATGGCGATATGGTTGGTGACATAGCCGATCAGGGCCCCGAGCAGGGGTGGGATCAGCCAGGGCAGATAGGGGGCGAGAATTTCCATGCAACAGCTCCGTCGGATCATTGCCGGGCAACGGCGCCGCGCCGCGCGGCAGGTTCAGAATCGTTCAAGTTTTTAGCGGGGGCGGGCAGCCAGTGGTTGCCGTGCCCTGCTTTGTATACCGCAGCTGTTGCGCCGGACTCAAGCCTGCCGGCCGGTCGGAATGGCTGTGGTGCTGCTGGATTGGCCAGAGACGGTGCAGGCGAAGGGAGACGAAAAAATGTTGAAGGACTTGTTACAGCGCAACCGGAGTTATCGGCGCTTTGCCCAAGAGGTGCTGATTGCCGAGGATCAGCTGCGCGAACTGGTGGCGCTCACGCGGCTGTGCGGCGCGGCGGCCAACCTGCAGCCGTTGCGTTATCTGCTGTCGGTCGAGCCGCAGCGCAACAGCCGGATTTTTCGCCATCTGGGCTGGGCCGGCTATCTCAAGGACTGGGCCGGGCCGGTCGAAGGCGAGCGTCCCAGCGCTTACATCGTTGTGCTGGGTGATACCACCATCAGCGAGAATTTCGGCTGCGATCTGGGTATCGCCGCGCAGACGCTGTTGCTGGGCGCGGTCGAACAGGGACTGGGGGGCTGCATGATCGCATCGATGCAGAAGCAGAAGCTGCGGGAGGAATTCGACATCCCGACCCGGTTCGAGATTCTGCTGGTCATTGCCCTGGGCAAACCGGTGGAGCAGGTGCGGCTGGTGGACAAGGAGCCCGCCGGCGATATCAAATACTGGCGCGATAGTGCCGGAGTGCATTATGTGCCCAAGCGTACCCTCGATCATCTGATTCTGCCCTGGCCGGAGGATCTGGTCTGAACCCTGCGGCCCTCGCGGCGCCAGTTACTGGCCGAAACGCTGTTGGTGCAGCCGCTCCTGCGCCAGGGACTCGGCGGCGTGGCCGGGCAGTGTCGTGCCGGTCCAGCCGATGCCGACAATGGTGGCGACGCGCAGGTTTGGCGGAATGGCCAGGCAACTCTGCACCCAGCTTTCGGCGCTGCGGTTGGCGTCGTGCGGCCGCTGGCGGATCTGTACCCAGCAGCTGCCCAGGCCGGCTTCGCTGGCAGCCAGGTGCAGCAGGGTGGTGGCCAGGGCGCAGTCTTCGATCCAGACATCGCTGATCTGTGGATCGGCGCAGACCACTACGGCCAGGGCGGCATTGGCCAGAAAGGCCGAACCCTGTTGTTTGGCTTGGGCCAGCTGGCCCAGTAGCGCCCGATCCTCGACAAAAATGAAGTGCCAGGGGGAGCGGCCGCGCGAGCTGGGGGCGCGCAGGGCCACTTCGCGCAACAACTGCCGTTGCGCCTCTGTCAGGGGCTGGTCGGTGAAGCTGCGGACGCTGCGGCGCTGACGCAGCAGGGCAAGCAGGGCGGAAGGGGCCGTTTCGCTCATGGAGGACTCCTGCGGTAATGGGCTGACGCACCGTTGTGAAGCAACGATCCGCAAGGGGCGAACCGCAGGGGCGGCGCGTTGACAGAAAAAAAGAACCCCCGTGATCCGAGGGTCACGGGGGTCAAGCATAACAGAATCCGACAGCATGAAAACACAGGACCGGCGATGCGCGATCGCACGGCACAGCGAAAATCGAAAACGGGAAAAGAGTTTTAAGGGGCGGAAATTATGGCAGGGCCGATTGACATCACATAACAAATAAAACAATCTTCAAGGCCCTGCCCAATCGCATGACATCCGATTTTAATGCTGCTTTAACCGCTTTTTCCCCTCCCTACAGAGATTCCCGTGAACGGGAATCGAAATCCTTTGATGTGTTTGTTCGGTCGCGCTGAATCCCCCGGCGCCTTATTGTCGCTGCCGGTGGAGCTGACCGCTGCAGCGCGGCAGGCCTTCGGCCAGCCAGTCCTGCAGGGCCTGTTGAATCGGGCCGCTGGCGCCCCAGCGCGACCAAATCCCCTGGTGACGCAGGCGTACCTGATAATGCTGTTGAATGCCGGAGCAGAGCACGCCCTGCACACCCTGGGTAGCCAGCCAGCGGCAGACATCCTCGCCGCGTGGACAGCATTGTTCGGGGCCCAGTTGGCAACCGCCTTCGGCGTCGATTTCGCCAAAACAAAAGCAATGGGCCTGATCGAAGCGCGGATGCACCCGATCGGCGTTGCAGGGAATGGCGATGCGCAAGGGGGTTGCGGGATTCATGGGGCAGAGCAGTTTGCACAGGTGATGCCAAAGCTGTTGAAAAATAAAACGCCTTGATTTCAGCAGGTTGGCTTGAAGCAGATGGGGTCGGTATGGTGCCGGCTGTTGCAGTTGCAACTGACAGGGCGGTCGAAAAGCGGTTTCTATTTAGTAACAACAGACGGTTAGGTTGGCGTGTTGCATGTGCAACGATCGTGCAACGTCTGCAACCGTTTTCAGTCGAGCCGATATTTTTTCAGCCAGCGCCACAGTGTGGAGCGGTTGACGCCCAGTTCGCGCGCCAGTTGCTGGCGGTTGTTGCGGTGGCGCAGCAGCATCTGGCGCAGGCTGTCGGCATCGGGCGGTCCCTCGACCCGCCGGCTGACGGGAATTGCTGGCCGCAGTGACAGCTGCCGCGCTTCGATCTGGCCACCCCGACAGAGAATGACGGCCCGTTCAACGATGTTGAGCAGTTCGCGGATGTTGCCGGCGTACTGGTGGTTGAGCAGCAGTTCCAGTGCTTCGGGGCTGAAGCCGTGCACTTTCTTGCCGTACTTGTGACAAAAGCGTTCCAGGGCGGTTTCCAGCAGCAGGGGGATGTCTTCGTTGCGCTCATTGAGCGAAGGAATCTTGAGGGTGACGACGTTGAGGCGGTAGAACAGGTCACGGCGGAAGCGTTTCTGCTCGACTAGTTCGGCCAGGTTGCGGTGGCTGGCGGTAACAAAGCGGACATCGGCGCGGCAGGTTTCGTCACTGCCAAGGGGCTGATATTCGCTGTTTTCCAGCACCCGCAGCAGTTTGACCTGCAGTGACAGCGGCAGATCGCCTATCTCGTCGAGAAACAGGGTGCCACCAGCGGCCTTGGCCAGCCGGCCGGCGCGGTCCGCCACGGCGCCGGTGTAGGCGCCCTTGCGCACCCCGAAAATTTCCGCTTCCAGCAGGGTTTCCGGCAGGGCGCCGCAGTTGATCACGACCAGTGGACCGTCCTTGCGGGTGCTGAGATTGTGCAGGGCGCGGGCGAACAGCTCCTTGCCGGTGCCGCTGTCGCCCTGCAGCAGCACGGTGACATTGCTGGCGGCGATATCGGGCAGAATATCGAACAGCTGCTGCATCTGCGGATTGCGGCTGATCATGTTCTGAAAGCTGAACTTTTTGCGGATCTCGCCGGCCAGGGCATGCAGTTGTGACAGGTCGCGGAAGGTCTCGACCCCGCCGACGGGTTCGCCGGCGGCATTGCGTAGCACCGCGGCATTCACCGAAATCGGCACCTCGCGGTTGTCACGGTCGAGCACGTTGACCTCGCGATTATGTACCGGCTCGCCACTGGCCAGGGCCTGGCGCAGGGGACACTGGTCGAAGCAGACGCTGGTGCGGAAGATTTCGCAGCAGGGCTGGCCAAGGGCCTCGGCGCGGCTGAAGCCGGTGATCTGCTCGGCGGCGCGGTTGAACAGGGTGATGCGCAGCTGGGCGTCGACGGTGAAAACACCGTCGGCGACGCTGTCGAGAATGGTCTGCAGATGCAGCAGATCGGCGTGCTGGCTGGACATGCAACCTCGGCGGCGGGAGGAGATGGGCGACAGACAGACCGGCAGCATAGCACAGTCTGGCACCGTCTGGCCATCAGACCCAAGCACCGGGCAGCGCGCCACCGGTTTCACTGGTTTGGGCCCCCTGGCCATGTTACTCTGTGGTAACGCGACGTCTGCCCGGTTCCCCAGGCTGGAGGCTGCCATGACCATCGTATTCGATTCATCGATTCATCAGGCCATCGTGCAACAAATGGCCGAGGGCGTTTCCCTGTCGGCCTCCCCACGACCCTTCAACCGGCGGGTTGCCGCCGTCTTCCCTGCGGTCAGCTGTTTCCTCGGGGTAACGTCTGGCGCCTCCTTGTTTCTCCCAGGTAACAGGAAAATCCTCTCAGACTCTTGCCTGCTTTCTGTAAAATCCATTTGATTCCGGCATCTTAACCTGCATGGACATTTTTCGGCACGGGCTTGGCACTGTGGTTTCGCACAGCGCGGCGCCGGTCGGACGCGCGCCGACCGCGGTCGTCAATCCACTTCGCAGGAGGAGATCCCGCCCATGCTTTTTGACCGTTTCCGCTTGTTCCGGCCCACGCTGCCGAACGCCCTTGTGTTGTTGGGTGCCCTGCTGCTGGCCAGCCCCGCTGGGGCCCAAAGTCTGCTGCAGGCGCTGCGGCAAGGCACCCCGACCCTGCAGTTGCTGCCCGCTTTTGAGGACAAGAGCGTCGATGATGCCACCCGCCCGGCCCGCCAGCTGGGCCTGCGCAGCCGGATCGGCTACCGCAGCGGTGAGTTTGCCGGCTTTCAGGCCTATCTGCAGCTGCACAATGTCAGCCACGCCGAGGAGGCGTTCCGCTTCGTGCAGGATGGCCGCGTGCGTGGCGCGACCGCGATCTGATCGCCGATCCCGATGGCAGCCGCGTGCACCAGGCCTGCCTCGATTACCTGGCGCCGGCGCAGACGCGCCTGCGTCTTGGCCGGCAGAAAATCGTGCTGGAAGACGCCCGCCTGATCGGCAATGTGGACTGGCGTCTCAATGGTCAGTCCTTCGACGCTCTGAGCCTGACCAGCCAGCCGCTGGCGGATCTGAGCCTGTTTGCCGCCGCGATCAACCAGGTCAATACCATCACCCTCGATCTCGATCACCTCTATCTGTTCAATGCACGTTACCGTCTGGCGAGCTTCGCCAGCCTGACGGGTTATCTCTATCTGCTTGATAGCGAAGACCGCCGCGCCAGCGCCCGCGACAGCGCCACCTGGGGGGTGCGTCTGGCCGGACAGCAGGCGGGCTAGAGCTATGCCGTCGATCTGGCGTGACAGGACGATTACGCCGATGGCGAAAACCAGGGTGGCCGCTTCTGCAGCCTGTTCGCGCGCTACCAGTTCGCGCCGCTCTTCGGTCTGGGTGCCGGTTACAGCCGCATCAGTGGCCAGGACGGCAGCAGCCGGCCCTTCGCCGAGGCCAGCCATCAGGACATGCGTACCCTGGCCTGCGCTGATTGCCACATGCCCTATGTGCGGGAGGGTGGCGTCAAGTACTCCAGCCACAAGGTGGGCAGCCCGCTGGAGGATATCCAGAACACCTGTCTGACCTGTCATCGCGAAAGCGAGGAAGAGTTCAAGCAGATCGTCAAGCGCAAGCTTGAGCGCAAGAACGAACTGGCCCGTGCGGCGGCGGCCGCGCTGGCCAAGGCCCATTTCGAGGCGGCCAAGGCGTGGGAGCTGGGCGCCACGGCTGAAGAAATGGCCCCGGCCCTGCTCGATATCCGCCATGGCCAGTGGCGCTGGGATTTCGGTGTCGCGTCCCACGGTGGCTTCTTCCATGCGCCGGAAGAAACCCTGCGCATTCTGGCGACCGCCATTCACAAGGGGCAGAGCGCCCGCATCAAGTTGCGCACCGTGCTGGCCCGCCATGGTGCCGCTGACTATGAGGCGCCCGGTTTCAGCAGCAAGGAAGAGGCTCAGGCCCTGATCGGTCTGCCGATGGACAAGCTGGTGGCCGAGAAGATGCAGTTCCTCGTGTAGCGGAACCGGTTCCCTGGACACAAGTTTAGCTTACGCCGCCTGACGGATTTCATCAGGTGATCTGAAGCCGTTTTTCTCAACACGCCATTCGCTGTTGTAAAGCTCCACGAAGGTCTTCACGGCTTCGCGAACGTCGGTGATGTTACGGAAAACCCGGCCATAGATGGCCTGCTCTTTCAAGGTGCGGTTGAACCGTTCGGCAACTCCATTGGTCTGGGGTTCGGC
>NZ_FNAQ01000011.1 GCF_900101955.1 Desulfuromonas thiophila
TTGTACCACTGGCGCACCTGGGCCATGTCGGCGCCTTGCAGGTGGGCGGCGAAGGTGGTTTCGAGGTCGTGCTGGGTGTAGCCGCACAGGGTGGCGTAGGTCGGATTGAGGCTGATGTCTTCCAGATTGTTCAGGCCGCTGAATACCGACACCTTGCTGAATTTGCTGACGCCGGTGAGAAAGGCGAATTTGACGTGTTCGTCGCTGTCCTTGATGGTGGTGTACAGATCGCGCAGCACCTCGCGGCCCTGGCTGGCAACACCGGGCTGATCAAGGTTGTCGACAATAAGCTTGTCGTATTCGTCGACTAAAATGACGACCTTCTGGCCGTATTTGCGGGCCGCATGGCGAATCAGATATTTGAAACAGCTGCCGGCGTCATCCTCTGGCGGGCATGAAATGCCGAGGCGTTCCTGATTCTCGCGCAGGATGGCGGCGACATCCTGCTTCATGTCGGCCAGGTCACGCGCCACGCCACCGAAGCTGATCTTGATGACGGGGTAGCGGCTAGTCCAGTCCCACGCGGGTTCGATGGCCAGGCCGCTGAACAGTTCCTTGCGGCCTTCAAACAGCGCCTGCAGGGTGGATACCAGCAGGCTCTTGCCGAAACGGCGCGGCCGGGCGAGAAAGTAGTATTTGCCCTGCTCGACCAGCTGGCGCACCTGGGGGGTTTTATCGACGTAGAGGTAGCCTTCCTGGCGGATCTCGCTGAAGGTCTGAATGCCGATGGGCAGTTTTTTCAGGGCGGTCATGGCGGTTCTCCTTGGGGCGGGTGCTCCGTTGTGCTGTCAGCGCGAGTCGCCATGATAGCAGATGTGCCGACGGCTTGCAGCCGCGATGGCTGATGCAAGGGAGGGGCGCGGTTGCACAGCGTTGCCACAAGGGGGTGGGCAGCGGGGGGTGCCCGATCTCTCTCAGGATTGCAAGTCCTGGGTCACGATGTTGAGTGACATGCAAGTTTCCTTATTGATCGGTCTTTATTTTTTTCAGTGATATCAACCAGTTGCTTGTTTGTTTCGGTCTGGTACGTTTTTAGCAAAAAAGATGACAGGCAGATTGACAGCCGGAGAACAATCTCCCGAAGAGACGGCTATCGGAGAGGTTTCTGCTCAACATTAATCCCCCATGGAAAAGGAAATGAATCGATGTTTGCTGATCTGAGTCTGGCAAAAAAACTCACCTGTGGTTTTGGTCTTGTGCTGCTTCTGGCCTGTGTTGTCGGCGCTATCTCCTACAGGACACTACATAAGAGCTCGGATGGTTTCGATGTCTACCGGGATATGGCGCGACAGACGAATCTGGTTGGTCGTGTCCAGGCAAACCTGCTGATGATGCGGATGCATGTAAAAGACTACATTCTCACTGGCAGCAGACAGCATCTGGAAACTTACCAGGACAGCCGGGAGAAAACCGAGTCTTTCATGGATGAGGCCCACCGGGAGATTCGTCAGCCGAAACAGGCGCGGTTGATTGAGGAAATAGACGAGCAACTGAAGCTTTACGATGCCGCATTCAGAGAAGTGGGGAATCTGATGGAGCAGCGTAATCGGCTGGTGCATGAGGTGCTTGACCGGGTTGGCCCCGAGACGGAAAAACAGTTGAGTGAGGTTCTGGATACGGCCCGTGAGGATGACGCCATGCTGGTGGCTTACTGGGCAGCCCTGGCGAACCGCCGATTGTTGCTGTTGCGGTTGTCGGCGGCGAAATTTCTCGATACCAATGACCCTGCTGCCGTGGAACAGGTAACAGCGCAGGGGAGTGCCCTGCGGGAGATCCTTGCAACCCTTGATCAGGAGGTGCGCAGTCCGGCCCGGCGGGCGCTGTTGTCGCACACGGTGCAGGGGGTTGCAACCTACCTGGACACCTTCGGAGAGCTGGCGCAGGTGATCGAAAAGCGTAACGCCATTGTTCATGGACAGCTCGATGCCATTGGTCCGCTGGTTGCCGGGAAAATCGAAGCCGTGAAACTGCAGATCAAGGAAGAGCAGGATACGCTGGGACCTGAGCTGCAGGCGCAAAATCACCGGGCTGTTGCCCTGATCCTGGGTCTGGTTGCCCTGTCGGTAGTGGGAGGGATTCTCGCGACCCTCGTTATCGTGCGGGGCATCACCCGCCCGATCAACGAAGGGCTGGCTCTGGCCCGCGAGATAGCTCTGGGAGATTTCAGCCATCGCCTGACCGCTCGTGGTCGCGATGAGGTCGGTCTTTTGACGCTGGCGCTTAATCGCATGGCGGAAAGCCTGGCCCGTAATGCGGCGGCGGCGCAGGAAATTGCCGAAGGGAATCTTGATGTCGAGGTAAGCCTTGCCTCGGAAAAAGATCAGCTTGGCAATGCTTTGCAACGGATGGTGGGTGGTCTTAATGACAGCCTGGGACAGGTGCAGATCGCCAGCCAGCAGATTGCTACTGCTGCCGATGAGATTTCCGATGCCAGCCAGGCGTTGTCCCAGGGGGCGACAGAATCGGCCAGTTCGCTGGAGCAGATTTCTTCGTCATTGGATCAATTGGCTTCGCAGACAGCGTTCAATGCGGAGAATGCGGTTCAGGCCAACGTGCTGGCCGGCAGAGCGGCGGAATTCGCCGTCAATGGGAACCGGCACATGCAAAACATGGTTGTGGCGATGGCGGAAATCAATGCTTCGAGTCAGAATATTTCAAAAATCATCAAGACAATTGATGAAATAGCCTTTCAGACCAATTTGCTGGCGCTCAATGCCGCCGTGGAGGCCGCGCGGGCCGGTCAGCATGGCAAAGGCTTTGCCGTGGTGGCCGAGGAGGTGCGCAATCTGGCGGCGCGCAGCGCCCGTGCCGCCGAGGAAACCTCGCAGCTGATCGAAGGTTCCGTGAAAAAAACCAGCAATGGCAGCCTGATAGCGACCCAAACGGCCGAAGCGCTGCAGGAAATCGTTACGGGTATTGGCAAGGTAACGGATCTGGTCGGTGAAATTTCCGTTGCAAGCAAGGAGCAGGCAGATGGTGTCAAACAGATCTCTGTCGGTGTCTCTCAGATCGATCAGGTGACCCAGCAGAACACCGCCAGCGCCGAGGAAACGGCTGCCGCCTCGGAAGAACTCTCCGGGCAGGCGCTTCAGCTGCAGGAAATGGTCGGACAATTCAAACTCAAAAAACGGCAGACGACGCAAGCCCTTCTGGTTTAACAGGCCGTTTGTTTCCGGTGGAATTGCATTTTGAGGCAATTGAAGGAGGGGGAAGTCATTCATGATTGAGACACCGGCGGCCGTGCGTGTTTCCCGGATTCTTTTTGTCGATGATGAACAGGCCGTGCTTTCGAGCCTGCGGCGGCTGCTGCGCAATGTTGCCGAACCCTGGTGCTGCCACTATGCCACCAGCGCCGACAGCGCGCTGGAAATGATCGCAAGTCAGCCGATGGACGTTGTTGTGTCCGACGTCAACATGCCGGGGAAAACAGGATTTGATCTGTTGTGTGAACTGCGGCAGTTGCCGGAAACGCAGGATACCCCGGTTCTGATTATTACCGGCGGGCAGGACGAAGACAACAAACGTCGCGCCCTTGATCTTGGCGCGACGGATTTGCTGGTGAAGCCCGTCAGCCTGAACACGCTGCTGGCGCGCATCCGCAATATGCTCAAGCTCAAAGAATACCAGGACGAGATCAAGAAGCGGAACCAGCACCTGGATACCCTGGTGAAAATCCGCACCAGAGAACTGGAGCTCTCCCGTCTTGACCTGATCTGGCGCCTTGGAAAAACCGCTGAAAAGCGTGACAGCAATACCGGCTATCATATTTTTCGGGTTGCACATTATTGCCGGATTCTGGCCGTCGCCTTGGGAATGAGCGAAAAGTTCTGCGACCAGATTTTTCAGACCAGCCCCCTGCATGACATTGGGAAGATCGGTATTCCCGATAAAATCCTGCTCAAACCAGGTGGTTTCGATGAGGGTGAACGTCGTGCCATGGAGGCCCACTGTTTGATCGGAGCCGAAATCCTGAGCCAGGAGATTGTGCCGCCGTTACTTGGTCAGCCGGGCGCTGTTGCCTCACCCGAGGTTGACTTGTCATCGGAAAACCATTTTCTCAACATGGCAGCTGACATTGCGCTCTGTCACCATGAACACTGGGATGGTAGCGGCTATCCGCGGGGCATTGCCGGTGAGGCGATTCCCCTGGCGGCGCGTATTTGCGCTCTGGCAGATGTTTTCGATGCTCTTGCATCCGCGCGGCCCTATAAGGAACCCCTGCCGTTGGAACAGGTTCTTGAGATGATGCGGGCCGGTCGTGGGACGCAGTTTGATCCTGTTGTATTTCAATGTTTTGAAGAGAACCTGACGCAGTTTGTAGCGGTGCGTAATCGCCTGGCGGATGGGGACAATTCGTTTCCACCGGCTTGATCATCGTGCGGTTCTGTAACGGTGGTCTCTCAAGGATGACAGATTCTTTCGTCGCTTCAGTCAATCTGTTGAGAGTGACGTCTTTGTAGCAGGGCCTTCCGTCTGTTGAATCAGAAATTATTCTTCTTTATTTTCGGCAGGATAGCCGCGTCTTATATCTTTCTGAAATTTTTGGTGTTTATCTTGCTGTTGTTCAGGGCCGAGAGCAGACCTCGGGCTGGGTCATGCATGGCGCTGTGTCATTGCCTGTGCTGAGATGGGTGTTTTTCAGGAAATGGAGGACTGGGATGGCAATTCTGATCGTTGATGATTCTGCCATTGCGCGGGAGATTCTCAAAAAGTGCCTGGTCATGATCGGATTCAGCGAAGATCGGATTCTGGAAGCGAAAAATGGTGTTGAAGCCCTTGCCATCGCAAGAACCACAGCGGTCAGATTTATTGTTACCGATCTGTACATGCCTCAGATGGATGGGGAGGGTCTGATCAAATGGATCAAGGCGAACCCGCGCCTGAATCATATTCCGATCTTTGTTGTCAGCAGCGCGGGGAACGACGCCAAGGCGTCCAGACTCTACGAGCTGGGGGTCGAAGGGACCACGGGTAAACCGATCCAGCCAAAGGTGCTCAAGGCATTGCTGGCAGATTATACGGAGTCTGACAACGGCTATGCTTCCTGAGATGAAATTCGATAAGGAGTTCAATCCGGTTGCATGAATCGAATGTTTATCGCGAGGGTTGCATGAGCCGATCTCTGTGACGCAAGACCGCCAAAGCGGGCTGTGGATAATGCCGTTAAGCGAACGGCCTGTAACGGGCGGTCAATAACGGGCATGAGCGACAAAAACGTTGGGGCTTTCTCTCTAAATAAAGGAGTCCGAGGATATGAAAAAAAATCATGTTTTGCTGTTTGCTTGCCTGGCCACTGTGCTGCTGTTTTCCCCCGGTCATTGCAGAACCCTCGATGAAATCCGGCAGGAGGGTGTTCTGCGGCACCTGGGAGTGCCGTATGCCAATTTTGTCACCGGTCAGGGCGATGGACTGAGCGTCGAGCTGATCCGGCGTTTTGCCTATTCTCTGGGAGTGCGTTATGAATTTGTGCCGACCAGCTGGAGCAATGTCATCAGCGATCTGACCGGTCAGCAGGTGAAGCCTGACGGGGATCAGGCGATTGTCGGTGCCGTGGTGCCGGTGCGGGGTGATTTGATCGCCAACGGATTGACCGTTCTGCCATGGCGGCAGCAGGTGCTCGACTTTTCCGATCCAATCTTCCCAACCCAGGTGTGGTTGGTTGCGGGTGCAAATTCCGCCCTGCAGCCGATCAGGCCGCAGAATGAGGGGGTCGATATCGCGGCGACTCGCCGGTTGCTCGCAGGTGTCAACCTGCTGGGCAAGCAGAATACCTGTCTTGACCCGGCGCTGTATCCGTTTGCGCGGGATAATTTCAGGACGGTCTATTTCGGTGGCAATCTCAACGAATTGTTCCCGGCGGTGCTGCAGGGGGAGGCGGATTGTACCCTGCTGGATGTCCCCGATGCCCTGGTGGCGATCAGTCGTTGGCCGGGGCAGGTCAAGATTCTGGGGCCGCTGTCACAGCAGCAGAATATGGCGGTCGGCTTTCGCAAGGACAATCCGCAGTTGCGCCAGGCTTTCAATGATTTTTATGCGGAGCTGCGCCGCAGCGGCGTCTATCGGGAACTGGTCCGGAAGTACTATCCCGCTGTTTTTGATTATTATCCCGATTTCTTTTGATTTCTGAACAGGTTCTGCGCTGATGCCGGTGAATCCGCATAAAAAACAACTCCCCGTTGTTATTGCCCTGCTTGTTCTCGTGGGGTTGATGGGAATCCTGCTGACCATGAACTATCGTGTCCAGATTGAGCTGCAGGAGCGTATCCGGCAGAGAATCCAGGATGAGGTGACGACCAGCGGGGAGCGGCTGAATTTTATTGTGCAGCGGTTTCTGGCGGAAACGGCGCAGCTGGCGGAAAGCCCTGAAGTCGATGCTTTTTTTAAAAATCGCGCACTGGGCATGTCAATGAAGTATGGTCTCAGCGCCAGTCTGAACATCGTCAGTAATCTGTTTGCTCATCGAGCTGCCAATCCAGGGTTCGAGGGCACGGGAACTCTGCCGGAAAAAAGTATTTACACGGCATTTTTTCTGCTCGATGAAAACCTGCAGGCGCTGACGGCCTGGCCTGCTGAAAATGCCGCACCGTTACCGCCGGCCGTGATTGACGAACTGGATGCCAGGCGCTCCCTCCTGTCACAGGACAACAGGCTCTACCTGGTCAACCCGATTGTGAATGAGCGAAACACGGTCGGCTTTGTGGTTGCGGTTATTCCGTATTCGGTTCTTTACCGTTACTTGCAACCCGGATTGGAGGAAAATCAGACCACCTATCTGATCCGCCATGAAAACCGGATCGTTTTTCCGGCTGTTGCGCCAGAGCAACAACGGGAATTGCTGGAATTGGAAGAGCGTTTGGGGCGGGCGCCGGATCGGGGCGCATTTCCGTTGGAGAAAGGCCTGCCTCTGGCCGGCCTGTTGCAGCGCAGGTTTTCGGATGACGTGGTTTTTTTTCAGACGACGCTGCCGAAATTTTCTTTAACCATCTATCAGGCGGAGGATGCCGCCAGCCTGTATGATCGGCGTCAGCCTCTGCTGTTGCTGGTGGTGATGCTGTTGTTCTCAACTTCTTTGATTCTTTTTTCTCTGCGGCTGGTCCGTTCCAGCAGCCGCAATCAGGCCTTGAGCGAGAATCTGGCGGAACTGCAACTGCGCGAGACGGCCCTGAGTGACAAAAACCGCGAGCTTGAGCTTATTATCAGCGGTGCTGCGCTGGGAACCTGGTTGTGGGATGCGCCTTCGGGCCGTATCGTCATCAACGATCAGTGGGCGCGGATGCTGGGATATGAACCGTCGGACATCGATCTGCATCTTGATAGCTGGATTCGTATGGTGCATCCGCAGGACTGGGAACAGGTCAAGACCAGGCTCGATGCCCATCTGGCGGGTGAAACGCCCATCTATTCGGCGGATCACCGGTTGCGCCACAAGTCCGGCAAATGGATCTGGGTGCGGGATATCGGTCAGGTGTTCAGTCGTGCTGCAGATGGCAGGCCGCTTCTTGTGCGCGGCATTCATATGGACATCACCGAGATCAAAGAGGCGCTTGAGCAGGCCGAAGCGTTTCGCCGGGAGGCGGATTCGGTTATCACCAACTTTCTGGATAGTCTGTTGGTGGTCGATCAGGAATTGCGGGTATCCCGCGCCAACAAGGAAACCTGTCAGCTGTTGGGTTATCGCAGCGAGCAGCTGCTGGATTTGCCGGTGAGTGAACTCTTTGTCGAACCTGCCGACGAGATCAACCGTATTTTCAACTTCCCTCGTGAAGATAAAACCTGTGATCTGGAAGAACTGCGCAACATCGAGCTGACGTTCAGGACAAGAGCGGGTGGTGAACTTCTGCCGGTGTCGGTCAACCTGGTCCGCTTGCGGGATGAAAAGGGTGCCACCATTGGCGTTGTCGCCGGTGCCAGGGATGTCAGCAAGCTGAATCAGGCTTTGCAGCGCACGGAAGAGCAGAAACGGGTTATTGAAAAAATTCTCAATGTTGTTCCTGGTGGGCTGCTGGTTGTCGGTCAGGATTGCCTTGTTCTGCAGCAGAATCAGACCTTTCAGCAGCTGCTGCAGGACTGGTGCCGCCAATATGGTTTCATGGATCGTGATCTTCAGCGGGAAATTCTGCGGGCACTGGCGGATGCGCTTGTCCAGGGACTTTCCGGAGAATTCAGTTTGGCGGGCGAACGGAGTGAGTTGAGCCTCGAATACCACGCTTCGGGAGACATCCTGGAGGATGCCGGTTTCAATCGTGTGATCTTTTTGCATGACGTGACCAGCCGGCGCAAGGCTGAATCCATTCGGAAACTGCACTCGACGGTATTGGAGCAGACGTCGGAAGGCGTTCTGATTACAGATACCGATGGCATGATTCTTTTCACCAACCTGGCGGCACAGAAACTGTCTGGTTACAGCGGTGATGAGATGCAGGGTAAAAAAACCTCGCTTTTTAAGAGTGGGGTACAGAATTCCGCGTTTTACAGCAACCTGTGGCACAGGATTCAGGCTGGGATGGTATGGAAGGGTTCCATTACCAATCGCAGCCGCAGCGGTGACCTGTTTGAGATCGAGGCGACCATCTCGCCGGTGCGGGCGCATAAGGACGGCCGTATCAGTCACTATGTTTCCTTGTGGCGCGATGTCAGCCAGGAGCGTGCCTTGCAGCAGCAGTTGCTGCAGGCGCAGAAGCTTGAGGCTGTTGGTCAGCTGGCGGCGGGGGTTGCCCATGAAATCAATACGCCGATACAGTACATCCAGAACAATCTGTCTTTTTTGCAGGGCGCCTTCGCCGATATCGACAAGCTGATATTGGAGGTGCAACGCTGCGGCGGGAGTTCGCAGGACAATGTTTCCGTCACGCCGTGCGTGGCGTTACCGGAAATGGTGGATCATAGCGAGCTGGAGTTCTTACGCGAAGAAATCCCCCAGGGCATCCGGGAGGCGCTTGATGGCGTTGACCATGTGGCGAAGATTGTCAGTGCAATGAAGGAATTCAGTCATCCGGGGAAAAATGATCATGTGATCAGCGATCTGAACCGCATTATCCAGAACGCTGTGCTCGTCACCCGCAACGAATGGAAGTACACCGCCGATCTCGTAACCGACCTTGCGCCGGATTTGCCGTTATTCTGCTGCGACCCGGGAGGCTGGAGCCAGGTTCTGCTCAATCTGATCGTCAACAGTTCCGATGCCATCAAGGAGCGGGGCGCACAGCCCTGGGGTCTGATCCGGATTGCCACCCGCAGCCTTGACAAGCAGATTGAGCTGACAGTGACAGACAATGGCGCCGGTATTCCGCAGGAGGTTCTCAGCCACATATTTGAGCCTTTTTTCACCACGAAGATGGTGGGCAAGGGCACCGGACAGGGCCTGGCGATTGTTTACGATATTGTTGTGAACAAGCATCATGGCACCATCCATTGCGATAGCCGGGTTGGCGATGGAACAACGATGCGGTTGTGTGTTCCGGCTGCGATGACGGAGGAAAGCGGATCATGAACAGCGTTCTGTTTGTCGATGACAATCTTCATTTGCTGCAGGGGCTCAAGCGCGGTTTGCGGTCCCTGCGCGCACAGTGGGAGATGCATTTTGTCGCCAGTGGGCAGGCGGCGCTGGATTTTCTGGCGCAGCGCCCTGTCGATGTGGTGATCACCGACTACCGGATGCCGGGCATGTCCGGTTTTGAGCTGCTGAGCAGGATTCAGAAAGACTATCCGGCGACAGTCCGTATTGTCCTGACCGGGCAACCGGATCGGGAGACCTATGGCGTGGCCATCGGCGTCTGCCATTATTTTCTCTGGAAACCCCTGGATATTGACAGGTTGAAACCCTTACTGGACCGACTGGCCGAATTGAATGGTCTGCTGGAAAACCCGGAATTGACACGCCATCTGCGCGGCTTGACAACCTTGCCGACCTTTCCGGAGGTGTACAACCAGCTTACGCAGCTGCTCGACAACCCCGAGGCCGACCGGCAGAAGCTCCTTCGGCTGATCAGTCATGATATCTCCCTCACGATGCAGATTCTGAAGATGGTCAATTCGGCATTTATCGGCCTTGTGCGCGAGATCAGCACGCTGGATGAAGCCATTCAGTACCTGGGGCTCAATACGATCCGCAGCCTGGTTCTGGCGCATCATGTTTTCAATGTCAGCGTGGTTGACGCTGTCGAAGATGAATTACGGCAACTGTGGGAGCACAGCTGCACCACGGCCTGGCTGGCGGAAGCGCTGGTTCGTGACAAGGGCGATGGCTGCCTGCAGGCCTATACCGCGTTTGCCGGCCTTCTACACGATCTTGGGAAACTGGTGCTGATTCATTGTCTGCCCGAGGTTCATCAGCAGGTCAACCGGCTGATGGCCGGGCAGGGCCTTTCCCGCACCCAGGCGGAACTGGAAATTCTTGGCTGCAGCCATGCGGCCATAGGTGCCTATCTTGCCCAGCTCTGGGGCTTGCCCCACTCTGTGGTTGAGGCGATTTACCTGCATCATCTGCCGGAAATCACCTCCGGCCAGAGCCTGTCAGAGATTGCCGAGGCAACCTGGCATGCCAACCGGATCAGCCGGGGAGATCACAGCCTGTCCCAGCGTGAATACCAGATGCTGCACCACTATCCCGAAGTGAAAAAACGGCTGGAGACTCTGAGCCGAGACTGAATCACCCGGCTGCCGCCCGTTGTCGGCGGATTCTGCCGTAAAACAACACAGGCGACATAAAGGAGCGTGAAGAATGAAAACAGCGATTGTAACCGACAAGGCGCCGGCCTGTGTCGAGGTGGTCGGTCTGCCGAAGGGTGCTCTGATTGAAATCGAGTGGCTTGCCTGTCTGAACTGATGGCCTGCGCTGACGGTTCTTTTGTGCGTGGCTCTGCCGCGGCCGCCGCAAACCGCTGTCAGGCTGTTGGAAAACATTTCTTTTGCAGCGGTTTTACCGGCCGGTCACCTGCCTGACAGGCCGTTTTTTTTCAGTTTGCGGTACAGGGTCGCCTCGCTGATGCCGAGCAGGGCGGCGGCGGCGCGGCGGTTGCCATTGGTGCGGCGCAGGGCGTCCTGCAGGGCGGCGCGTTCGTTGGCCAGCAGCAGATTGTCGGTCGCTGCTGGCGTTTCTTCGCCGTACTGCAGCGGTGGCAGGTCCTTGCAGCGGATCACACCGTCAGACTGCAGGGCCAGGGCGTGGCTGAGCACGTTTTCCAGTTCGCGCACGTTGCCGGGCCAGTTGTAGCGCTGCAGGCAGGGCAGCACCGCCGCATCCAGCCGCACCGGCAGGCCACCGGCCAGTCGTGGCAGGAGCGCCTGACAGAGTTGCGGCAGATCTTCCAGCCGTTGCCGCAGCGGCGGCACCTGCAGCACGATGGCCGACAGCCGATAGTACAGGTCGTCACGGAAGCGGCCGTGGCGCACCTCGGCGGCCAGATCCTTGTTGGTGGCGGCGATGAGGCGGATGTCCACCGCCTCGGCCTGGCTGCTGCCCACCGGCCGCACCTGCCGCTGCTGCAGGCTGCGTAGCAGCTTGGCCTGCAATTCCAGCGGAAACTCACCCACCTCGTCGAGGAACAGACTGCCACCATTGGCGGCGCGGAACAGTCCCTGCTGGGCGCGGATGGCGCCGGTGAAGGCGCCCTGACTGTGACCGAACAGCTCGCTTTCGATGATCTGGCTGCTCAGCGTGGCGCAGTCCACCGGCACGAACGGCCCCTGCCGGCGGCGGCTGTGGGCATGCAGCGCCTGGGCCACCAGCTCCTTGCCGCTGCCGGTTTCACCGTGAATCAGTATGGTGGCATCGCTTTGCGCCACCCGCGCGATGCGCTCCTTCAAGTCCTGCATGGCCGGCGCCTGGCCGATCAGGGGGGGGAAGTCGAAGCCCGGCGCGGCCGGCGCCTGGTCGGCCTGTGGTGGCCGGTCGCGATAGAAGGGTTGCAGCTTGGCCAGCAGCTGCTGGGGAGCACAGGGTTTTTCCAGGAAATCGCGCGCCCCGCGCTGCATGGCCGCCACCGCCTCGCTGACGCCGCCATGGCCGGTCAGCATGATGACGGGCAGCCCCGGATGAAAGGCCTGAATCTGTTCCAGCAGGCGCAGGCCATCGAGACCAGGCATGCACAGGTCGAGCAGCACCAGATCGACCTGCTGGCGCGCCAGCAGATCCAGCACCTGGGTAGGATCGGCACAGGTCAGCAGCTGCAACGGTTCCTTGCGCAGGATGCGTTCGAGAGATTTGAGCAGGACAGCGTCATCGTCGACGGCCAGCAGGCGAAAGGGGATGTGGGGCACAGCAGCTCCTTGATGAAACGATGAACGCATCTGGCAGGATGGTGAAAATGTGCCATCCGGGGCTTTTGCAACGACGCAAGCCGAAAATGCGCTTTTTCGTCTTGCTCATAAAATCAATCATCGCTCCGTAATGAATTGATTCTTGTTTCTCAGCCCTGGGCTCTGGCGGCTGTTTTTGAACCGCCTGCCAGCGGTGCTGGTCAGCGCTGTCGAAGCCGGCCGCCGCACCAGTCGCGCTGGCGGCAGTCGGGGCAGACACTGTGAATAACCTGCAATGGCGCTGCTGCCGGCGGGACCACGTCCGCCGGTTCCAGCCACTGATTGCTGCCGGGTGGCCGCAGCCGGTTGCAGACGCTGCAGCGCACAAAAGGCTTTGCCGTAGCAGCGGCCGCCGTAGTCTGAAGGCGCAATGGGTGGGGCAGGGGGCGCAGTTCGAGCAGGCGATGGCGCATTTCCACCCGCCGGCGGTCGAGCCGGCGCAGCCACATGCGCATGTGGCGTTCGCACTCGGGGGTGTCGCAGCGGTAATCGCGCTGCAAGGGCGTGTCGGTCAGGCGGCAGAGCTTGAGCAGGGCCTCGTGGTACATGCGGGTGGCGTCGCCGGAGATGAAGCGGGTCAGCGGCTGGCCGATGAGGCTGTCGGGCCGCAGAGCGGTTTCAGCGCCACCGGCGGCGGCCGCTTCCTGCCAGCTGCCGCCGATGGTTTCGATGCGGTCGAGAACATCGATGACGATCAGGATGTCGTTGGCTTGTTCAGATACCGAGGTCATGGGATTTGAGCTCCTTGAGCAGGGTCTGGCCATCGCAGGGGCGGTTGAACAGATAGCCCTGCAGGGCATCGACACCGGCAGCCCGCAGCCAGTCGGCCTGATGGGGCTGTTCCACCCCTTCGGCCACCACGCCCAGCTGCATGGCCCGGCTCATGGCCAGCATGGCCTCGATGACCACTTCGCTGGCGCGGTCTTTGCCGATGCCGGCGACAAAGGATTTGTCGAGCTTGATCAGATCAATGGGCAGATCGCGCAGCTGCAGCAGCGAGGCATAGCCGGTGCCGAAATCGTCGAGCAGAATCCGGCAGCCGCAATCGCGCAGCTGGCCCAGGCTGTCGCGCATGCGCGCCATGTTGTCCATGGCGGCGGTTTCGGTAATTTCAAAATAACAGCGCTCGAATTGGACGCCTTGCTGGCGGGCGATCTGCTGCAGGCGCTCGACCATCTGGGCGTTCTGTATTTGCTGGGCCGACAGGTTGACGCACAGGGGCAGATCGATGTCCGCATCGTCAAGTTGACGGGCAAAGAGGCAGATGGCGGCGAAGATGGCTTCACCCAAAGGCTCCATCAGGTGGTTTTTTTCCACCGCCAGAATGAAATCCTGCGTGTTGATGCCTTCCTGTTGCTGCTGGTGCAGGCGCAGCAGGGCTTCGAGGGCAAACAGCCGCTGTGCGTCGCGGCCACAGCGAATATGCTGAAAATGCATGTGGATGAAACGTTCCGGTTCTTCCAACACCCGCCAGACGAATTTCTTGTGATCATCGAGCAGCAGAAAGTGCGATTCCTCAGCCGGGTCGAACAGGCGCCAGCGGTTGCGGCCGGCTTCCTTGGCGCGGTACATGGCGGCATCGGCCCGGCGCAGCAAATCCTCCTGGGTCTGGCCGTGTTGCGGGTAGAAGGCGGCACCGATGGACGCCCCCAGATGGTGGCGGTGGTCATTGATCTCGAAGGGGTGCTGCAGTGTTTTGAGCAGCTGGCTGGTGACCTTGTTGAGGGGGTCGCGGTTGTGCAGCCGCGGCAGCAGCACGACGAACTCGTCGCCGCCGATACGCGCCACCAGATCGCTGTCACGCACGCAGGCGGTGATGCGCTGGGCCGCTTCCTTCAGCACCAGATCGCCCTCCTGATGACCAAAGCGGTCGTTGACCTCCTTGAACCGGTCCAGATCGATAAACAGCAGGCAGAAGCCGCTGGCGTCCTGGCTGCTGGCGCGGGCCAGCTGGTTACGCAGCGCCTGCTCCAGAAAACAGCGGTTCGGCAGCCCCGTCAGCGGATCATAGTACGCCAGCCGGTCAAGGGTTTGCTGCTGCTGCTTGCGGTCGCTGATGTCGCTGAAGGTGCCGACGTAGAACAGCTGCCGGGTCAGGGGTTCCTCAATCCGGCAGATCTGCAGCCATTGGGGATAGATTTCGCCGTTTTTGCGCCGGTTGTACAGCTCTCCGGCCCACCAGCCGTGGTGGCGCAGACTTTGCCACATCTTGTCGTAGAAGCTGCCGTCCTGCCGGCCGGAGTGCAGCAGGGTGGCGCTGTGGCCGCAGACCTCTTCAGCGCGATAGCCGGTGATTTCGCTGAAGGCGTGATTGATCCGCAGAATGATGCCGTTGCGGTCGGTGATCATCACCCCCTCGCGCAGCTGTTCCAGGGCGAATCGGGCCAGTTCGTCCGATTGCTCGGCAATGGCGGTCAGGCTCAGATCCTGAATCAGGGCCAGTAGCAGGTCGCTGTGCGGCAGATAGGCCAGCAGCAGCAGGAAGGGGGTGGCATCCTGTCGTTCCAGCAACAGCTTGATCACGGTGGCGGGGTTGTGGGGCGACTCGTTGAGTTGCCGGAGCACCGGCAGCAAGTGGTGCAGGGCCTTGCGCGACAGCAGGCTCTGCAATTTGGTACGCTCCAGCACCTCGGGCTGACGCTGAAAAAAGACGGCGGCTTTCTCGTTGCAGGCAACAATGTGGCCCTGCAGGTCCAGTTGCAGCTGCGCCAGCGGTGCCCGTTGAAAGGCTTCTTCCAGCAGGCGCAGGCGTTGCCGGTCGTTTTGCTGATCGTAGCGCAGGTCCACCAACTCGTCCTCGAGCTGGCCGATCTGACGGTTCTGGCGGGCCAGCTGCTGCTGCAGGGTTTCGATCAGCTGGTTGAGCTGGGCGATCTCGTCCTGTCGCTGGCGTCCTTCGGTTTCCGCCCCCGTCGGTTCCTGGGCCTCGGTGCTGAATTCAGGCATGGAAGCTGACCGTTGCCGGGTTGAACAGGGCGATAAAGCCTGCCTGGCGGATGGCCGATTCCAGCGGGTAGACGCAGACGGCGACCATGAAGCGGCGGTTGTCACGGTGCAGTGCCGTGACCGTGCGCCACTGGCCAATGACATTGCCCTGGCTTTCGCCGCGCAAAAAGGCCTTGAGATAGGTGTCATGCTGGCTGCGGTAGGGCTCGGGCATCAGCCGGTCGATGTTCTGGCCGAGCAGGTCGGGGCGTTCGTAGGCAAACATTTGGCAGAAGCTGTCGTTGACAAAACGGATCAGACCCTGGCTGTCGCAGCTGACCAGGGCATGGGGGCAGTGCTGATTGAAAATCTGCAGCCAGCTGCCCGGATCAGCACAGATGCAGGCGCCTTCCATGGTTTTGCCGGGCGGTTCGAAAAACATCATCACGCCCACCACCGGATCGCCATCGGCCTTGTAGGGCACCAGCCGCAGCTGCAGGGGGGTTGATTCCAGCTGCAGCGGCAGACAGGTCTCGCTCTCCTGTTCGATGACGGCCAGCAGTTCCTGGCGCAGATGGGGAATATCGACGGCATAACCCATGCTGGTGACCGTCTGGCGCAGATCCTCCGGACCAAGCCCGAACAGTTCGGCGGCCTTGCGGGTATAACGCTGCAGGCGCAGGCGGTTATCCAGAAACAGGATGGCGGCGTCAACACTCAGCAGCATTTTTTCCAGATCGTTGTTGACCTGTTCGAGCTCGAAGGACTTGATTTCGAGCTCCTGATTGACGGTGGAGATTTCCTCGTTGGTGGATTGCAGCTCTTCGTTGGCGGTCTGCAACTCCTCGTTGGCCGATTGCAACTCCTCGTTGGCTGACTGCAATTCTTCGTTGGTCGATTGCAACTCCTCGTTGGTGGTTTCCAGATCCTGAATCGAGCTTTGCAGCCGATCGCGGAACATGGCGACTTCCTGGGTCAGCTGTTCATGGCTGAGGGCGGCGCTGTCACCGGCCAGGCTTCCGGCAAGACGCTGCACCTGGCTATCGAGGTCCACATCGATAAACGCCAGCACGAACAGATCGTCATGTTGGGAGCTGTCCAGCTGTTGCACCCGCAGGAACAGCGAGCAGGGTCGTTCCGGCCGCTGATAGAACAGGGCCTGACTGGCGGCGCGGCCCTCGCGCTTGGCCCGTTGCAGCAGCGAGCGCACATCGATTTTCAGATCATCCCGCGCCAGATTGAAGACGCTGGTATCGATGCGGCCCTGGGGAAAGGTCAGATAGTCAGACACCTGACCGCGAATGTGCAGAATGTGGCCCTGGGAATCGACCACCAGCGCCGCCGGCACCATCTTGTCGAGCAGCAACTGCTCCAGCAGCAGTTCCAGCGAAGGCTCGCTTTCATCCGCCAGCAGGGCGGGTTCGGTGCTGTTGAGGCTCTGCATCAGGCGGTTGGCGCTGCTGATATGGTCGGCGCGCTGACTGGCGGCAATGGTGCGGCGGCGGAAGATCTGGCAGTGTTTATCGCGTTGTTCAAACAGTTCGGCCGCGATGTTGCTGGCCGATTCCGATTTGCCCAGAAACAGATGCGACTGGGGCTTGAGGGCAAAGTGAAAGGTTTGCAGAATCTTCTGCTGGGTTTCCAGGTTGAAATAGATCAGCACGTTGCGACAGCTGATCAGGTCGAGATGGGAGAATGGCGGGTCCATGATCAGGTTCTGGCGGGCGAAGACCACCTGGTCGCGGATGCGCTTGCTGATGTGGTACTGGCCATCCTTTTCCTGGAAATAATGTTTGAGAATCTCGCTGTCGACATCCTTGATCTGATTGGTGGAATAGATTCCGCGTCGCGCCAGGCTCAGGGCGTGTTCATCAATATCGGTGGCAAAAAGCTGCAGGTTCAGTTCCTTGCGCGTCCGTGCGGCAGCCTGCTGCAGCAGAATGCAGATGGAATAGGCCTCTTCGCCGTTGGCGCAGCCCGGCACCCAAACGCGCAGGCTGCCGTGGGCTTCGCAGCGATCGACCATTTCGTCGATGATTTCGGCCAGGGCGGCGAAGGCGTCCGGATCGCGGAAGAAGGCGGTTACCGAAATCAGCATGTCCTTGAACAGCTCTTCCACCTCGGTCGATGACGCCATCAGCAGGGTGACATAGTCATCCAGGGTAATCAGTTTGTGAACCGCCATGCGGCGCTGGATACGGCGCTGCACGGTCTTGAGCTTGTAACCGCTGAAGTCGTAGCCGGTCTGATCGAGCAGCCGCTGAAAAATTTTTTCCAGATTGGAACGCATCTTCGGGGTTGACAGGGTTTCCCTGTGCTTGCCGTTGAGGCGGATGAACTGGCGGATTTCACGGGCAATGTCGCGTGGTGACAGCACCAGGTCGACAAAACCGGTTTCACGCGCGGCGCGCGGCATGCCGCTGTATTTGGCGCTGGTTTCGTCCTGCGCCAGGGTGATGCCGCCAGCGGCCTTGATGGCGATCATGCCCTGGGCACCGTCACTGCCGGTACCCGACAGAATGACGCCGATGGCCTTTTCGGCCACGTCACTGGCCATGCTGGTGAACAGGTCGGTGATGGAAGGCTTGGGGCCGACCACGGCCGCCGGGGTCAGGCAGATGCTCTGGTCGCGCACACTGGCGTTATGGCCCGGCGCGATCAGATAGATATTGCCGGGCCGCGGCACGGTGTCCTGCTCCACCAGCGTGATGGGCAGATGGGTGATGCGCGACAGCAGATCCTGCAAAATGGTGGGATGCTTGGGGTCAAGATGCTGGGCGATGATATAGATGGCGTCGTTGGCATCGTTGAGTTCAGCCAGCAGTTCCTTGAGGGCATCGAGGCCGCCAGCCGAGGCGCCGATGCCAATCCAGTAAGGGTCCAGTTCCGCTGGGGAGGGAGAGGTCATCGAGTCAGGCTCCAGAGAGAAAACACCACGGGGGCGAGAAAGGCGGCCAGGGAGAAACGTTCGCCGTGAGTTTAGCCGATGAGGGATAAAAGCCAACGGAAAAGATGCTTTTTAATCCGGTTAAATTTCCGTCCCGGTCAGCGGCAGGCTGAAGAAGAAGCTGGTGCCCCGGCCCTCGTGGCTTTCGACCCAGATGCGGCCCTGATGGCCGGTGACATAACGGTTGACCTCCTGCGCCGCTGAAACAGGCGCAAGCGGCGGGTAACCATTGACCAGGGTTGTTTATTGCCTGCCATCATCCGGTGTTGCCGGCTACGCCTGCGGCTGTAGACCCCACCGGGCTGACAAACGGCGCCGCAGTAAAAAACGGTGCCGTTTGTCGGTTGGGTGATTACGGGCTGTTTTATTGACGTTGGAACAGCCCCCGCACGGCCTGGTCGAGCAGGTTGGCGGGTTGCTGTTCGGCTGGCGGTGGATTTTCTGCTGGCGGGGCTGTGGCATCGCTGGCCGTTGCGGTTGTGTCGCTGGGTTGGGGTGGCAGAAGTTTCTGCAGCAGCTGTTGTTGCAATTGCTGACCTGCCTGCTGGCCGAGGGCGCGGCTGTCCAAGGCAAAACGCGGTGCGCTGTAGCTGCCGGACAGTTTCAGCGGCAGCTGGCCCCAGCCGTCGGCACCGGTCAACAGGCGGCTGAAGCTGCCTTTGCGGTCGAGCTTTTGCATGAGCTCCGGTGCCAGGCTGGCGCCGAGGGTCAGATCGAGGCTGCCGTCCAGGCCGACTTGGCCCTGGGGTTTCATGCGCAGCCGGCTGCTGTCGAAAACACTGTCGATTTTGACCCGGCCACGGTCGAGCTGTATCCGGCCGTCAACCTGCCTGAAAACCAGTTCGCGCAGTTCGTCAAGCTGCAGGAAGGCTGCCAGGTCGCGGGTGAGCTGGTTGCCGCTCAGGCGACCGTCGGCCAGCTTGATGGAGCCGTTGCCTGAGAGATTCTGGCGTAGACTGTCGCTCAGGGTGCCCTGACCGTTGAGATCAAGGTTCAGATCGAGCTGGCCGAACAGGGTGCCGGCGGCAGCGGGCAGCAGGGCGCTCACCAGCGGGTCAGCCTGCAGGCCCTGCAATGTTGTTTTGGTCTGGTAAGCCAGCCCCTTGCGTCTGAGATCGACGCGGCCCTGCTGACTGAAGCTGCCGCCGAGGGTCTGGCCGGTGAGGTTTTCGATCGTCAGCTGGTTGTCGAGCAGGTGGTAGCGCAGTTCGAAATTGCGGATCGTCAGCCCCCTGTAACGGGCTTCGGTGATCTGAACCTGGCCATCAAGTTGCAGAGGAAGATCGAAGGGGCCGAGTTCTTCGGCGACCTTGGCGGGGGCTTTGCCGGTCGGCGTCGGCTGCTTGCCGGCGACTTGGGCCGGGGCGGCACTGGCAGCAAGCAGGGCATCGACATCAAAGCGCTCAGAGGTGATTTTCTGTTGCAGGCGGATGGGTTTGCCGAACAGGTTTTCTCCCTGCAGTTCAATGCGGGCCTGATTGGGGCCGGCCAGTAGGAGCAGTTCCGCTGCGTTGAGACGGTCCCCCTGGATTTGCACCGGACCGCTAAGGCTCGGACGCAGGCTGCCGACATTGGCCTGCACTTGCCGCAGTTCGATACGGGCCTGCTGTAGCAGGCGGGCGCCCTGATCGGCCGTGCCGCTGATTTGGGCCTGCAGGCTGAGGCTGCCGGCCGGATCGACGGTGGTCAGCTGCTGTGCCAGTTCCTGCGGCAGAGCCTTGAGGGCCTGGCGCAGGTCGAGCGGGGCCAGTTGCACCTGCAGATCCAGGCGGGGCTGGCGATTCAGGGCCTCAATCCGGCCAGTGGCGCTGGCGACAATGCCATTGAAATCGATTTCGGCCTGCTCCAGGTCCAGCTGCTGGCCCGGCCGGTTGAACTCAAGGGCGTAGCGCAGTGCCAGTGTGCTGTTGTTAAAGCTCAGTGCTGGCTCGGCGGCAAGACGCAGGCTCAGCGGATCGAGCCGCAGGCTGCCGCTGCTGCGCAGCTGGTCGGGGCTGCCTTCGGCCTGCAGGTCAAGGCTGAGCCGCAGCGCGTTGAGCTGGCCTGGCAACGGGTCTTGCAGGTAGGGCCGCAGCGGCAGCACATCGAATTGATCGAGCTGCAGCCGCAGGCTGATTTGCTGTCGTATCAGGTCGACTTGGCCGTCGAGCTGCAGGGGCGCGCCGCCAAGCCGGGCACGGAATTCGAACGGAAAGGGCCGGGTCAGGTCAATGTCGCTGGCGCCGAGCTGAACCTGGTCGATCCGGTACTGCAGGGGCGTTGTCGGATTGACGGCAGCGTCGAACCACAGCAGTTCGGCATCCTGCAGTTGCAGGCTGGCGATGTTGAGGTTGAGAGGAATGGCCGGTGTGGCGCCGCTGTCTGTGCCCAGGGTTTTTACCGGAGGCTCGGCTGCAGCCTGTTCTTTTGCCGTGGCGGGAGCGGCCAGCAGATCGGAAAAGTTAAACCGGCCGTCAGCCAGGCGCTGCAGGCGGATTTGGGGTTCGACCAGCCGGATTTCGTCGACCTCCAGGCGCAGCTGCAGCAGGGGCCACAACCGGTAACGCAGGCTCGCTTCCTTGGTGCGCACGAAGTCGGTCTGGCCATCCTGCTCCTTGATACGCAGATCCTGCAGCTGGATGCCGGAAAACAGGCGGATATCGATGGCGCCGAGTTCGACCTGCCGGCCGAGGGCCTGTTCGGCCAGCGGCAGCACCCGGGCGCGGATCTGTTCCGGGCTGATCAGCAGCTTGGCCAGCAGTGGCAGGGCGATGACCACGAGCAGCAGCAGGCCGGCGATAATCGCCACGATTTTCACAGAACGGATCATGGGGTTCTCCTTTGGCTCAAGGGCCGCGTTGCCTCCCCCCGAGACCCATCGGGGTTCGATCCCGCAGGGTACAACGGCGATCGGCTTCGCGAAGAGGCAGCAACGCAGCAGTTGGCAGTTTTGTGCGATGCCAGCAAGTATAACGCCCTTGACCCATATTCCCAGCATGCGCGGCCGGTGGTGCTGTTCATTCGTTGCTGGCTACCGTACACTGGCAGAAGGTCTTGATTGACCGCCCGGGATGGATGTCGTTAGCGAGGGAGATGGCCGATGGGAGAGCCGGTTGAGGTGTTGCTGGCTGAATTTGATACCTGGTTTGCCGCTCTGCCCCCGGCGCAACGGGGGCAGCTCAGCCGGTTGTTCTTTTTTCTGATCACCGATCAGGCCGAGGATTTTTTTATCGACGAAGCTCAGGCGCAGCGCCGTTTTGTTTTTTGGCGCCAACAGCCGGATTTCCCGGTGCGCCGACTGGCGCGACTGGCGCATCTGCGCGCGGTGTTTGACCTGATGCTGCAATCCACCACAAGCCTGCAGGGATTTCTTGCTGCCCTGCCGCAGAGCCCATTGCCGGCCGACTGTCTGTCGCTGGAAATGGCCCAGTGGCAGCGAACCCTGAGCGGTTGGCGGCGGCTATGCGACGAACGCTTGACGGCTGGTCGTTTGCAGGACTGCCTGTTGCCGCAATGATGGGAACGGCAACAGAGGCTTGTCGGCCGGACAAAAAAGAGTAAACTGCTGCCTTTGTTTTTTGTCTGTCCTGGCAGGCGTGTTTGTCTGGCCTGTTTTTTTCTGCTGCTGCGGAACTGGTGCATGGATTCTGTGAGCTGTTGCGCAAGCTGTCCCGCGCTTGGTGGCGTTGTCCTGCTGTTGCTGGTACTGCTTGCCGGTTTGTTGTGCTGGCTGGGTTGTCGTCTGCTGTGGTGGCTGGCGCCGCAACTGGGCTGGCTGGATGTGCCGGTGGCGCGCAGTTCCCACCGGTGGCCGACGGCCAAAGGGGCCGGGCTGGCCTTGTTGCTGGCGTTGCTGCTGTGTCAGGCTCTGCTGCAACTGCTGTTGCCGGAGCTGCGTCTTGATGCGCCACTGTTGCTGGCCCTGCTGGCCATGGCCGGTCTGGGTTTTCTGGCCGATCGTACCCGGCTGGCGGCTGGCTGGCGGCTGCTGGGGCATCTGCTGGTGGCGGCCGCTCTGCTCTGGGGCGAAGGCTTTCCCCCTGTTTCCGGCCTGGCGCTGCTGCTGTTTGTGGCTGGCAGCAGCAACTGCTATAACTTCATGGATGGCATCAATGGCCTGGCTGGCCTGACTGGCCTGACGGCCTTTGCTGCCCTGCTGCTGTATGGTCTGACCATCGCCGGCTTGCCGCCAGCGGCGCCGGAGCTGGTTCTGGCCGCCGTGCTGGTGGCGGCCTGTGGCGCTTTTCTGCCCTGGAATCTGCCGCAGGCGCGGCTGTTCCTGGGCGATGTCGGCAGCCTGTTGCTGGGTTTTGCCTTTGCCGCGCTGGTGGTTCGGCTGGCGGACGGTTGGGCCAGCTTTTTGTTGCTGGCGGGTTTTCTACTGCCCTTTTATGCCGATGAAGCCAGCTCCATGGTGCTGCGGCTGCGGCGCGGACAGAGCCTGCTGCGGCCTCATCGCAGCCATCTGTATCAGTTGCTGGCCAACGAGGTCGGTTGGTCGCATGGGCGTGTCAGCCTGCTCTATGTGTTGGTGCAATTGCTGCTGATAAGCCTGTTGCTGTGGCAGCGGCATCATCCGGTGGTTCTTTTGCTGCTTTGGCTGGTGACCTTTGCGGTGTTTGGCGCTCTGTCGGCCTGGTTGCAGCGACGTCTGCCTTTTGTCGGAAACGAGAATCCGTGAATCCTTTTTTACTGTATAACCGTCGCCTGCTGATTGCGCTGGTGCAGGCGTTGCTGATTGCCCTGGCGCTGTGGCTGGCGCTGGCGTTGCGCTACGATGTGCCCCTGCCACCGGCAGTGAACATTCAGTGGCAGCAGCTGGTGCCCGTGGCGCTGGTCCTGAAGATTGTCCTGTTCTATGTCTGCGGTTTGTTTCGCGGCTGGTGGCGCTACATTTCGCTGGATGATTTACTGGTGTTGTTGCGCGGCAACCTGCTGGCCTCGCTGGCCCTGGCGCTGGTGGTCAGGCTGGCGGGAACGCGTCTGGGGCTGTCACCGGCGCTGCCGCTGGCGGTGCTGCTGCTTGATGGTTTGCTGTGCTTTCTGTTGATGACCGCCGTGCGGGTGTTAACGCGCCTGTTTCGCGAGCGCTACTATCCTCACGCCGATGTGGCGTCCCAGCAGCCGGTTCGGTTGCTGTTGGCCGGCGCCGGTCGTGCCGGTCAGGCCATTGCCCGCGAATTGCGTTTCAGCCGTCAGCCCGGCTATCAGCTGGTCGGTTTTGTAGACGATGATGAGGCCAAGCAGAAAACCAGTTTCCAGGGGGTGGCAGTGCTGGGCCGTTGTGACGAATTGCCCCAGTTGTGCCAGCGGTACGACATCACCCAGGTGATCATCGCCATTCCCTCGGCCCAGCGCCAGCAGATCCGCCGGCTGGTGGAGCTGTGCCGCAGCGCGCGGGTTACCAGCAAGATTCTGCCCAGCGTCAGCGAGCTCATTGATGGCAGTGTCAGCGTCAATCTGGTGAAGGATGTGGCGTTGGAGGATCTGCTCGGTCGTCAACCGGTACGGCTCGATACTGCCGGCATCGCCGCCTGTTTGCGTGACCAGGTGGTGTTTGTCAGTGGCGCCGGCGGCAGCATTGGCAGTGAACTCTGTCGTCAGATCGCCCGTTTTGCTCCGGCCCGCCTGATTCTGTTCGAGAATGCTGAAACGCCGCTGTTTGCCATCGAACAGGAACTGGTGCAGCGGTTTCCCCGGGTGCCCATTGTGCCGGTGCTGGGCGATATTCGTTACCGGGCACGGGTTGAAGCCATCTTCGATGAGCAGATGCCGCAGGTGGTGTTTCACGCCGCGGCCTATAAACATGTGCCGATGGTGGAATGCAACCCGGCCGAGGCGGTCAACAACAACATCCGCGGTACCCAGGTGCTGGCGGAAACCTCCAGCCGGTTCGGGGTTGATCGTTTTGTGATGATCTCAACGGACAAGGCGGTCAATCCCACCAGCATCATGGGTGCCACCAAGCGGGTGGCGGAGCAGTTGGTGCAGGCGCTGGCACGGCGCAGCCGTACCTGCTTTGTCACGGTGCGTTTCGGCAATGTGCTGGGCAGCAACGGCAGCGTGGTGCCCATCTTCAAGGAACAGATCGCCCGGGGTGGACCGGTGACCGTGACCCATCCGGAGGTGACCCGTTTCTTCATGACCATTCCTGAGGCTACCCAACTGGTGTTGCAGGCGGCGGCCATGGGCCAGGGCGGCGAAATCTTTTTGCTCGACATGGGCGAACCGATGAAGGTGCTGCATCTGGCCGAGGAACTGATCCGGTTGTCGGGCAAGGTGCCTTACCGCGAGATCGCCATCCAGTATACCGGCCTGCGGCCGGGGGAGAAGCTCTACGAGGAACTGCTGCTGGCGGCCGAGGGGGTCAAGAGCACGCCGCACGAGAAGATCTGTATCGCTGCCGGGGTCTGCGCCCAGGATGAGAACCTGTTGCTGCTCCAGGTCGAACAGCTCTACAGTGCCGCCCGTCGGCTCGACTTGACGGCGGTGGTGGAGGGGCTGCGCCAGCTGGTGCCCGAATTCAAGTCGGAACGGATGGGGCCGTGCCGCCACCGACCACAGCCTGTTCGGCCGATTGACGCCGGCACGGCGGGCGGTGGCATTGAAGGCTGAACGCTGGGGCAGGGGGCGATGGTGATTCTGGTAACCGGCGGTGCCGGCTATATCGGTTCGCACTGCTGTGTCGAATTGCTGCAGGCGGGTCACGAAGTCGTGGTGGTCGATAACCTGAGCAACGCCTCGGCTGAATCCTTGCGCCGAGTCGAGCGGATCACGGGCCGCAGCCTGTGGTTCGAGCAGGCCGATGTGCGTGATGCCACGATCCTGCAGCGGCTGTTTGCCGCCCGGCGGATCGATGCGGTGATGCATTTCGCCGGTCTGAAGGCTGTGGGCGAGAGTGTCGCGCGGCCGCTGGATTATTATGACAACAATGTCCAGGGTACACTGGTGCTGTGCCGGGTGATGGCCGCCGCCGGTTGTCACCGGCTGGTGTTCAGTTCGTCGGCCACCGTCTATGGCGTGACGGCGCGTATGCCCCTTGACGAACAGGCGCCATTGCAGCCCGCCAATCCCTATGGCCGCAGCAAATGGATGGTGGAGCTGCTGCTGCGCGATCTGGCGGCGGCCGATAACCGCTGGCGGGTCGCGCTGCTGCGTTATTTCAATCCCGTCGGCGCCCATGTGTCGGGCCGGATCGGCGAAGATCCGCGCGGTGTGCCCAACAATCTGGTGCCCTACATTGCTCAGGTGGCCATCGGCCGGCGGCCACGGCTGCAGGTGTTCGGTGGCGACTATGCCACGCCTGACGGAACCGGCGTGCGGGATTACATTCATGTGGTCGATCTGGCGCGGGGGCACCTCAGTGCCTTGCAGGCGTTGGAAGGGCCTGCGGGGGTGTTGACGGTGAATCTGGGGACCGGCCGGGGTTATTCGGTGCTGGAGATGGTGCGCGCCTTCGAGCGGGCCAGCGGTCGGCCCGTGCCCTATGACATTGTTGCCCGCCGGCCCGGCGACACGGCCATCTGTTATGCCGATACCCGTCTGGCAGCCGAGCGGCTTGGCTGGCGGGCCGAACTTGACATCGACAGGCTCTGTGAAGATACTTGGCGCTGGCAAAAGCGCAATCCGTGCGGCTATGCCGATGAGATGACGAGCGAAGGTGACAACCAATGAACAGTATGACAGGCTATGGCAAGGGTCGCCAGGCAGGGCCGGACGCGCTTTATGTTGTTGAAATCAAGACAGTCAATCACCGTTATGGTGATATCACGGTCAAGCTGCCGCGTGCCCTGTTGTTTCTTGAAGGTTCGCTGCGTAGTCGGGTGTCGCAGCGGTTGGCGCGCGGCAAGATAGATGTCTACGTCAGCCGCGAACCTCTGGCCGAAGGCGCGGTGGAGCAGCCGGCGCTCAACGTGCCTCTGGCCGATGCCTACATGCGGCTTTATCGCGAGGTGGCGGCGCGTTACGACCTGAAGGCCGAGGTGCCGCTGTCTTTGCTTTGTGGCCAGCGCGATATTGTGCTGTTACAGGAGGCTGCCACCGACGAGGGGCAGGCGAGCGAGCAGCTGTTTGCCGCTCTGGATCAGGCGCTGCAGGCCTTGCAGGCCATGCGGGCGCGTGAGGGCGCGGCGCTGGCGCAGGATATCGGCCAACGGCTGGAGGGGTTGCAGCCGGCGCTGGCGGCCATTGAGGCGCGGGCCGCTCAGGTGGTGGCGGAATGGGGTGAGCGGCTGCGCGAGCGGATCGCGCGTCTGCTGACTGAGGTGCCGGTGGATGAACAGCGGCTGGCCCAGGAAATTGCCCTCTGTGCGGATCGTTGTGATATCAGCGAAGAGGTGGTGCGTTTCAAAAGCCATCTGGCCCAGTTCCGTGAGCTGCTGGCCAGCGACGAGCCGGTCGGCCGGCAGATGGATTTTCTGATTCAGGAACTCAACCGCGAGACCAATACCATGGGTTCGAAATCCAATGACGCCGAGCTGACCCGGCAGGTGGTGGCCATCAAGGCCGAACTGGAGAAGATGCGCGAGCAGGTGCAGAATGTCGAGTGAGAACGCGTCCTGCGCCGCCGGCACGCTCTATGTGGTGTCGGCACCATCCGGCGCCGGCAAGACCACCCTGTGCCGTGGTCTGTTGCAGCAGTTCCCCGATCTGTCCCTGTCGGTCTCCTATACCTCGCGGCCGTCCCGCCCCGGCGAGCGCGATGGGCACGACTACCATTTCGTCAGTGCGGCCTGTTTCGAGAGGATGATTGACGAGGGTGCCTTTGTCGAATGGGCGCGGGTACACGATAACTATTATGGCACCAGTCTGGCGGTGCTGCGTCAGGCCAGTGCCGCCGGCCAGGATCTGCTGCTGGAGATCGATGTGCAGGGCGCCGAGCAGCTGCGGCTGGCCGGTTTGCCGCTGGTGTCCATCTTTATCGCGCCCCCTTCGCTGGCGGAGCTGCGTCGCCGGTTGGAAGGTCGCGCCAGCGACAGCGCCACCGTGGTGGCCCTGCGGCTGGAGAACGCTCGTACGGAAATGGCGGCGGCCGAGCGCTACGATTATCTGATTGTCAACGATACGCTGGCCCAGGCCCAACTGCAGCTGCAGGCCATTGTGCTGGCCCAGCGCTGCCGCAGCCCGCGGGTGCTGGCCCAGTGGCGCAAGCGTTGGCTGCAGGAGTGAGAAGTCTTGCCGAAGTTGGCGCAACGCTGCTAGAATCGCCCGTTTGCTGTGCCGGTTGCCTGCGGCGGTCGGTGCACCACGGATTTTTTCATTCCCCGGGGATTGATGTGAGAATCCCGCGACAGGAGAACCCCAGATGGCACGTGTAACCGTCGAAGACTGTCTTGAACAGATTTCCAATCGTTTTCAGCTGGCCATGGTAGCCGCCAAACGGGCCAAGCAGCTCTATCGTGGCGCGCCGCCGCTGATCGAGAATATCTCCGGCAACAAGAAGGTGGTGCAGGCACTGCGCGAAATCGCCGCCGGCTGTGTGCCTTACGAGGCGCCTGAAAACCGCAATCGCTAGTCTGTCGCTGCCGTGCGAGATCCTCCGGATCTGGGCGCGGCAGTGGTTTTTCTGGCAGCGCCATTATTCATCGTTATTCTTCCCGTTTCCGTACTCTGGCGCGTTGGCGTTGGGTGCGGCCAGCCTTTTTGCGGATTGCCCCTGTGACCTCCCTGGATGATTTTCGTGACGCGGTCAGCGCCTATCTGCCGGACGCTGATCTCGACCTGCTCGGGCGTGCCTACAGTTTCAGTGAGAAGGTGCATCGGGGTTACCGTCGGCCCGGTGGTGAGCCGGCGTTCAGCCACCCCTGTGCCGTGGCGGCCATTCTGGTGCGTCTGCGCATGGATGTGCCGACCATTGCCGCAGCCCTGGTTCACGATGTGCTGGAACGGCAGATGGCGACGGTGGACGAGATCGAGCAGCAGCTCGGTGCGCCCATTGTCCGGCTGGTTGAAGGGCTGACCAAGATCAACAGCCTGATCTATCACAAGGCCGGCGAGCGTCAGAGCGAAAGTTTTCGCAAGATGCTGCTGGCTATCGCCCGCGATGTCCGCATCATTCTGCTGAAGCTGGCCGATCGCTTGCACAACATGCAGACCCTCAGCTGTCTGCCACCCCAGACCCAGCTGGCCCTGGCGCGCGAAACCATGGAGGTTTACGCGCCCATGGCCAACCGCATGGGGATCAGCTGGCTCAAGAGCCAGCTGGAGGATTTGTGCTTCAAGTATCTGTGGCCGCAGGAATACGACGCGCTGCAACGGCAGATTCGCGCATTGCGCAACGATGCCAGCGACCAGTATGTCCAGCATGTCAAAGAGCAGATTCAGCAAAAGCTGCAGGCTCAGGGTATCGAAGGACAGGTTTCCGGCCGCAGCAAGCACCTCTATTCCGTTTATCGCAAGCTGCAACGCCAGAAGGCCGAACTGGATCAGCTTTATGATCTGATCGCATTTCGCATCATCGTGCCGACGGTGCGGGAATGCTATGCCGCCCTGGGGATTGTCCATGCCGCCTGGAAGCCTATTTCCGGCCGCTTCAAGGACTACATCGCCATGCCCAAGGCCAACATGTACCAGTCGTTGCACACCTCGGTGATCGGGCCGTATGGCAAGCGCATGGAGGTGCAGATCCGCACCGAGGAGATGCATCGTATTGCCGAGGAGGGCATCGCCGCCCACTGGCTCTACAAGGAAGGTCGCAGCGGCGCCTCCAGTGAAGAGAAGCGCTTCAGCTGGCTGCGTCAGATGGTCGAATGGCAGCGCGAGTTGCAGGATTCCCAGCAGGTGGCGGCCGAGACCCATATCGACCTGTTTCCGGAAGAGGTTTACGTTTTCACGCCCAAGGGTCATGTACGCGAATTGCCCAAGAACGCCTGCCCCATCGATTTTGCCTACGCCATTCACGGTGATATCGGTCATCGCTGTGTCGGGGCCAAGGTTAATGGCAAGATGGTGTCGCTCAAAACCCCGTTGCGCAATGGCGATGTGGTGGAGGTGCTGACCTCACCGAACCAGACGCCGAGCAAGGACTGGCTGAATTACGTCAAGACCTCCAAGGCCCGCAACCGCATCCGTCACTGGGTCAAGAACCAGGAACGCCAGCAGAGCATTCAGCTGGGGCGCGAGATGCTGGACCGGGAACTGCGCAAATATCGGATCAGCCTTAATCGGGCGTTGACGGAAGCGCCCATGGCTCAAGCGGTTTCTGAGCTGGGTTTTAAGTCGGTCGAAGAATTGCTGGCGGCGGTGGGCTACGGTAAGCTGTCGGCCGGTCAGGTCAGTGGTCGTATTGTGCCGCCGGAACAGCTGCGGGCGGCGCGGCCGAAGTTGCCGGCTCTGGGGCGTGTGCTTGAAAAGGTCCGGCGCAAGCCATCGACCAGCGCCATTCGCCTGCAGGGAATCGACAACGTGCTGGTGCGTTATGCCAAGTGTTGCAACCCGCTGCCGGGTGATCCCATCGTCGGGTTTATCACCCGAGGTCACGGTATCACGGTGCACACGGCCGATTGCCCCCATCTGCTGGAGGCCGATCCGCAGCGGCGGGTCGATGTTGCCTGGGAGCAGGACAGCAAGAGCAGCCGTACGGTGCGCATCCAGGTGTTCTGCCACGATGGCAAGGGTGTGCTGGCCGAGATCACGGCCACCATCAGTCAGTGCGAGGCCGATATCGTCAGTGCACGGGTGCACGCCGAGGGCAATCGGGGCTTCAATGAATTCGAGATCGCCGTTGCCAATGTTGAGCACCTCAATCAGGTGATGCAGGCGCTGCGCAAGCTCAAGGGGGTCTATCGGGTTGAACGGCTGCGCGAGGGCCACGGCCACTGAAGCGGTTGTGCTGCGGCCACTGCCCGGCGGTTGATGCCGAGGGTTCAAACAAAAAGAGGAAGGTTCCGTTGGGAAACCTTCCTCTTTTTGTTTGGTTCGTGGTGCTGTCGCCGGCCGGGCCGGCCGCGAACGTCAGGCCTTGGTGATGGCGCCGGAACGGATGCAGCGGGTGCAGACCTTGACGGTTCTGACGCTGCCTTCCTGCAGGGCACGCACCTTCTGCAGGTTCGGATACCAGACCTTGCGGGTTTTATTATGGGCATGGCTGACGTTGTTGCCGGTGACAGGTTTCTTACCACAGATTTCACATGTTCTGGACATTGCCTTCAACCTCCTGGGAATTTGAAACACGTATAGCTAGCATGATTCGCCGCTGGTCGCAAGAAACTTTTGGCGGCTTTCTGTGTTTTGGCTGCTACTGGCCAGTAGATGCTGGCGCAGAGCGGGCAGTTCGTCTTCGCTGAACAGGGCAACTCCCTGTTGAGCCAGCAGGGCGGCCGTGACGCCCCGCCCGGCACTGCATTCCTGTCCCAGGTAGACCTGATGACTGCCGCACGAGGGGCTGCGCTCCTTGAGCAGGGCACAGCGGCAGCCAGCCAGCCGGGCGATTTCAAGGGCCTGATGGGCGCCGTGGACAAAGGCGGCACTGCGGTCAATGCCGCCACTGTCGCACAGGCGGGCTTCGCCGCGCAGCAGCGCCTCGCCGTCACCGGCGGTGAAGCAGCAGGGTAGCCGCGGCGTCGCCAGACCGCCAAGCTGCTCCGGGCAGATCGGTACCGGAATCAGCGCCAGTTGCTGCAGCAGGGCCTGCACAGACAGACTGCCCTTGCTGGCGCCATCGTAGCGGGTGGTCAGCCCCAGCAGACAGGCGCTGACCAGCAGGGGCCGGGGAGCGGTCATCGGGGCAGGGGCGGCTGGATCAGGGTAGGCTGGGGACCGGCGGCCAACTCGGCGCGGATGCGAACCCGGCGGCCGGCGATTTCCAGGGCGCCGCGGGCGAACAGGTCGATGGCGTAGGGATAGATACGGTGTTCCTGTTCGAGGATGCGGGCCGAGAGGCTCTCTTCCGTGTCGTTATCGAGTACCGGCACCACCGCCTGGACGATGATGGGGCCGGTATCGACGCCGCCATCGACAAAGTGGACGGTACAACCGGCAAAGCGTACCCCATAGTCGAGGGCTTTCTTCTGCACATGCAGGCCGGGAAAGGCCGGTAGCAGTGCCGGATGGATATTCAGAATGCGTTGGGGAAAGGCCTCGATGAAGGCCGGCCCGACGATGCGCATGAAGCCAGCCAGCACCACCAGATCAACCTGATGGTGCTGCAGCCGTGCCACCATGGCAGCATCGAAATCCTGCCGGCAGGAGAACTGCCGGTGATCAAGGCATTCATGGACCAGCCCGGCGCGGGCGGCTCGTTGCAGGGCGCCGGCGTCCGGGTTGTTGCTCAGCACGCAGGCGATGCGCGCAGCAATCTGGTTGGCGGCACAGGCATCAATGATGGACTGCAGGTTGGTGCCACCACCTGACGCGAGCACGCCCAGGCGGATCGGTTGCGGCGCCGGTTGCGACATCAGTCGAGCAGCTCCACGACCGGTTCACTGTTGTGTCCTCGGGCAATATCGCCAATTACCCAGGCGGTTTCGTTAAGGCCCTTCAGTCGCAGCAGCACCTCGTCGGTCTGTTCCTCGTCCACCACCAGCACCATGCCGAGACCGTTGTTGAAGGTACGGTGCATTTCGTTATCGGTAATGTTGCCTCCCTGCGCCAGGATGTCGAAGATGGCCGGGCGCTGCCAGCTGCCGCGCCGGATGCGGGCGACGCACTGGTGCGGCAGTACTCGTGGAATGTTCTCCAGTAAACCACCGCCGGTGATGTGGGCCATGGCCTTGATGGAAAAATCGCGGATCAGGTTGAGAATGGTGCGCACATAGATGCGCGTCGGCGTCAGCAGTTCCAGGCCGAGGGGCTGATCGAGACCATCGAGATGGGCATCGAGGTTCAGTCCCATGCGCTCGAACAGAACCTTGCGGGCCAGGGAGTAGCCGTTGGAGTGCAGGCCGCTGGAGGCGATGCCGATCAGGGTGTCGCCGACGGTGACGGTGGAACCGTCGATGATGCGGTCGTTGTCGACCGCGCCAACGGTGAAGCCGGCCAGATCGTATTCGCCATCGCCGTAGAAGCCCGGCATTTCGGCGGTTTCACCACCGATCAGGGCACAGCCGGCTTGGCGGCAGCCTTCGGCGATGCCGCCGATGATCGCCGCGGCTTTTTCCGGCGCCAGTTTGCCGGTGGCCAGGTAGTCGAGAAAAAACAGGGGCTCGGCGCCCTGCACGATGATGTCATTGACGCACATGGCGACCAGATCAATACCGACGCTGTCGTGCTTGTCGAGATCAAAGGCCAGCTTGAGCTTGGTGCCGACACCATCGGTCGACGAGACCAGAACCGGCTTTTTATATTTGTCGGCGTGAAAGGAAAACAGTCCGCCGAAACCGCCGATATCGGTCAGAACTTCGGGACGGGCGGTAGATTTGACCAGCGGTCGGATCATTTTGACCAGACGGTTGCCGGCATCGATATCCACGCCGGCGTCCTTGTAGGTCATCTGTTGTTTGTCCACGGTGACGGCTCCTTCATGCAAAGTGGCGACAAGTAATAAATCAGTGGCGCGCGCCTTGTCAATGTCAAACGCCTGAGCTGGCCGCTTTGCGGTTTACAGTGCGCCGGGCCTGACATACTATGGCGGGTCCATTGCCCCTTGGGCGCTGTTGGTGTGGCCCCGTTTGTTGGGTGCAGTTTGAGCAGGTTTTAGCGGCGTCTGTCTGCCGCTGCCGTCTTCCGAGTGTAGCCGATGGCCTGCTGTTTGCCAGCCAGGGTGGCTCGCTGAACGTCGTTTTTCGCTGAATTCCCGGAAATCTGTCGTTGCCGACCACAGGTGCTTGCTGGCCGGCCAGGCGCTCAGTTTTTCTGGTCTTTGCCCTGTCCGGGAGGCCCGATGTCTTCTCTGCTTGCCGCCGACTGGCTCGTGCGCCCGCTGGCAACGACGGATCTGCCGCTGGTGCTGGTGATTGAGCAGGCCAGTTATCGCCTGCCCTGGAGTGTCGATCTGTTCGCTACGCTGCTGCAGGCGCCCGATGCCCTGGCCTTGGGTTGTCTGCAACCAACGCCGGAAGGTGCCTTGCTGGCCGGTTATCTCTGCGGCCAGTGGCTGCCTGATGCGGTGGAGATTCACAATGTCGCCAGTCGGCCGGATCTGCGGCGCTGCGGCGTGGCCCGGCGCCTGTTTGCGGTGCTGGAGGCGCAGATGCGACAGCGGGGCTGTGATCAGATGCTGCTGGAGGTGCGGCGGGGCAATCTGGCGGCCCTGAATCTCTATCTTCAGCTTGGCTTCGTCGAGCAGGGCTGCCGCCGGGGCTATTACCGCGATGGCGAGGACGCTCTGCTGCTGGGACGATTGTTGGCGCCGGTGTAGACGGGAGTCCACAGTCGCCGGCTGCCTGGCCGCTACCGTCGTTGCTGCTGCATTTATTTCTTTTGGGTTTTCCGTATCTTCGCTTGCCGGGAGGTGCCATGCGCGATCTGGAAACAACCGTACTCTACAACCGGCCTTTGGCCGGCGAAACCTGGCAGCTGGGTCTGCTGGCGCCGGATTATGACCAGCTGGCCCGGCCGGGGCAGTTTGTCATGCTGCGGCTGACGGCCGGCAGTGATCCGCTGTTGCGCCGGCCCTTCGGTATTTTTCGCTGCCGCACCCTGCCGCCGCTGTGTACCGGCCAGGCGTCGCAACCGGCGGTGGAACTGCTTTACAAGGTGGTTGGCCGTGGCACCCGCCTGCTGAGTTCTTTGCACTCCGGTGACCGGGTGGCCCTGCTGGGGCCGCTGGGCCGCGGTTTTGATCTGACCGACTGCGCCCCGACCGCCCTGCTGGTGGCTGGCGGCATCGGTGTGGCGCCACTTTATCTGCTGGCCGAGCAACTGTTGCGACAGGGCCGGCAGGTGCGGCTGTTGCTGGGGGGGCGCCGCCGCGACGATATTCTGGCGGTTACCGAGTTCGAACGCCTGGGGGTGGAGACCTATGTGGCCACCGATGATGGCAGTCTGGGCGAACAGGGCCTGGTGACCCAGGTGCTGGAGCGCAAGCTGGGCCGTTTCCCCCAGGCCAGCGTGTTCGCCTGTGGGCCGATGGCGATGTTGCGGGCGGTGGAACGCCTGTGCCGCCAGGCCGCTGTGCCCCTGCAGGTTTCGCTCGAAGCCTTGATGGCCTGCGGCGTCGGGGCCTGCCTTGGCTGCGTGGTGCCGGGCCAGGCCCATCAGGAGGATCAGCCCGATTACCGCTGTACCTGCAAACAGGGGCCGGTGTTTGACGCGCAAGAGCTGTTGTGGCCGCAGGAGGATAGCCAATGAACCCGCCCGTATCCTGTCCGCTTGAGCAAACAGAAAACCCGCCCGTGCAGTTGGCTGTCGACCTGGCCGGTCTGCGCTTGCGCAATCCGGTTATGCCGGCATCTGGCACCTTCGGTTATGGTGAGGAATTTGCTCCCTATGTTGATCTGGAGACCCTGGGCGCCATTGTCACCAAGGGCATTTCCCTGCGCCCCAAGGCGGGCAATCCCACGCCGCGGTTGGCTGAAACGGCCTCCGGCATGCTCAATGCCATCGGTTTGCAGAACGTTGGTGTGGAGGCCTTCGCTCGCGACAAGGTGCCTTTTCTGCGCCAACTGCAGACGCCGGTGATCGTCAATTTCTTCGGCAACAGCCTCGACGAATACGAGCAGGTGGCGGCTCGTCTGGCCGAGATCGACCGGGTTGACGCGGTGGAGCTGAACATTTCCTGCCCCAATGTCAAGCAGGGAGGAATCGTTTTCGGGACCGATCCGGCCGCCGCCGCCGAGGTGGTGGGGCGGGTGCGCCGTCATCTGCGGGTGCCGCTGATTGTCAAGTTGACGCCCAACGTCACCGACATCGGTCTGATGGCGCGGGCGGCGGAAGATGCCGGTGCCGATGCCATCAGCTGTATCAATACCCTGACCGGCATGGCGGTCGATCTGCAACGGCGCCGTCTGCATCTGGCCAACAAGACCGGCGGTCTGTCAGGTCCGGCCATCAAGCCGGTGGCCCTGCGGCTGGTCTATCAGGCGGTGCGGGCCGTGTCCATTCCGGTGATCGGCATCGGCGGCATCGCCAGTGCCGAGGACGCGCTGGAATTTCTGCTGGTGGGGGCGCGGGCGGTGCAGGTGGGAACCGCCAATCTGGTCAATCCCGCTGTCATGGGGCAGATTGTCAGCGGAATGGAGGCGTTCTGCCGCGAACGGAACATTGGCGACATCAACGACTGGATTGGTTCCCTCCAGGAGGAATAGCGCGCCTTCGTGGCGCCAGAACGTCATGGATATCCTGACAACCCATGTCAATGCCGATTTCGATTGTCTTGGTTCGCTGGTGGCGGCCCAGCTGCTTTATCCGCAGGCGGTGACGGTCTTTGCCGGCGCCTGCGAACCGGCTGTGCAGGATTATCTGCGCCGTCACAATGACTGCGGTCTGCGTCTGAAACGCTGGCGCGAGATCGACCCGGCGGCGGTACGCCGACTGATTCTGGTCGATGTCAACAGCACCGAGCGTATCGGTCCGCTGGCGGCGCTGCTGCAGCAGCCACAGGTGCGGCTGCATCTGTATGACCATCATCCGCCGGAGGCCAATCTGCCGACGGCTGAACGGGCGCGGGTCGAGCGGGTCGGTGCCACGGTTACGCTGCTGAGTGACGAGTTGCGTCAACGTCAGCTGACGCCGAGTGCTGAACAGGCAACGGTGATGATGCTGGGGCTGTACGAGGATACCGGTAATCTGCTGTTTCCCTCGACTACCACGGCCGACTATGAGGCGGCCGCTTTTCTGCTCGACTGCGGAGCCAATCTTAACCAGGTGGCCGATGCTCTCAACCGGGAGCTGTCGGCCCTGCAGGTGGAGGTGCTGCACCAGTTGCTGCAGTCGCTGCAGCTGGTGTCCGTGGCCGGGGTCGAAATCAGCCTGGCGCAGGCGGCGGTGGAACGCTATGTCGGTGATCTTGCGGTGCTGGCGCACAAACTGCGCGACATGGAGAACCTTGATGCCCTGATCATCGCCGTGCGGCTGGAGGATCGCGTGTTTCTGGTCGGGCGCTCACGCCTGCCCGGCGTCGATGTTGGCCAGATTCTGGGCCATTTCGGTGGTGGTGGCCATCCGGCAGCGGCTTCGGCGACGGTGCGTGACCTGACCCTGGTCCAGGTGATGGAGACCCTGCCACAGGTGCTGGCCAGGCTGGTGCGTCCCAACTGGACTGCCGCCCAGTTGATGACAACACCGGTGCGGCATGTGGGTGCCGAACAGAGCCTGAACGAGGCGGCTGAGCTGTTGAGCCGCTATCATATCAATGCCCTGGTGGTGTGCGATGGTACCGGCGGCCTGGTTGGTCTGCTGACCCGTCAGACCGTCGAGCGGGCGGTGCATCATGGCTTGGCGTCGGTGGCGGTGGCCGAGTATATGAGCCGTGAATTTGGTCAGGTGACGCCACAAACACCGCTTGAGCAGGTGCAGCAGATCATTATTGACCAGCGTCAGCGTTTTGTGCCGGTTGTCGAGGCCGGTCGAGCGGTGGGCGTGGTGACCCGTACCGACCTGTTGCGCCATCTGGTGGCTCGCGGCCGTTCGCTGCGGCCTGATGCACCGATAGACGGCATTCAGCGCGATCGCCGTCATGTGTTGCGGTTGCTGGAGACGCGCCTGCCGCGTCGGATCCGTCAGTTGCTCGACGATCTGGCGCAGGTGGCCGAGGTCGAGGGGGTAAACATCTACGCTGTCGGTGGCTTCGTGCGCGACCTGCTGCTGGGGGTGGCCAACCTCGATGTCGATGTGGTGGTCGAGGGTAACGCCATTGCCTTTGCCGAAGCCCTCCAGCGTCAGTGCGACTGCCGGGTGCGACCGCATGAGAAATTCGTCACGGCGGTGGTGATTTTCCCCGATGGTTACAAGCTTGATCTGGCTTCGACCCGCACCGAATACTACCTGCAGCCCGGTGCCCTGCCGCTGGTGGAACAGGCATCCCTCAAGCTCGATCTCTACCGGCGTGATTTTACCATCAATACCCTGGCGCTGGCACTCAATGGTCCGCGCCAGGGCGAATTGACCGATTACTTCGGTGCCCAGCGTGACCTGCATGACAAGGCCCTGCGGGTGCTGCATAATCTCAGTTTCGTCGAAGATCCGACGCGCATGTTGCGGGCTGTGCGTTTTGAACAGCGGCTGGGTTTTACGTTGGGGCAGCATACGGCCCACCTGCTGCGCAGTGCGGTGCAGATGGGTTTTCTGCAGCGGGTCAGTGCCAGCCGGGTGCTGCATGAACTGGTGCTGCTGCTGGGCGAACCGCAGCCCGGCCGTGCCCTGGCGCGGCTGGTGGAGTTGGGGCTGCTCGACGCGATCAGCGAGGAGTTGCGTTTTGATGACAGCCTGCAGCAGCATTTTGTCCAGGCTGGCAGGGCCATCAATTGGTATGAGCTGCTGCCCGAGGTGGCGCCGCTGGAACACTGGCCGGTCTATTTCTTGTGTCTGTTGGCTGATCTGAAAACCACAGCGGTCGAGCGTCTCTGTCAGCGGCTCGGTATGCCGCAGCGCTACCGTCGGTTGTTTGTTGAGCAGCGTCACGAGGCCTGGCCGCAGTATCACCAGCTTGAACGGCTGGGGCAGCGGGTTGAACAGTTGTGTGGCAGCGAACTGGCCCGCCTGCTTGATGGTCTGCCGGTGGAGCTGCTGCTGCTGGGCATGGCGCGAACCCGTCATCAGCCGGTGCGGCTGGCGTTTTCCCGTTATGTCACCGGATTGCGCTGTCTGCGGCCAATGCTTGATGGCCGGGATCTGCAGCGACTGGGTTGCCCTGCGGGTCCGCTGCTGGGTACCCTGCTGCGGCAGCTGCGCGATGCCCGGCTTGACGGCCAGGTACATACCCGGGAAGAAGAGCTGGCCTGGGTGCGTGTTCAGCTGGCGACCCGGGAATTGACGAAAGAAGAGCGCTGAGCGCCCGTTGCAGGAGAATGCATGGAAGATATTCTGGTCAAATGTTCCATTATGCTGGTGCCGGCGCTGCTGGCGGTGACCGCGCACGAACTGGCCCACGGCTACGCCGCCGACCGGCTGGGCGATCCGACAGCCCGGCTGCTGGGACGGCTGACCTTCAATCCGTTGCGTCATCTTGACCTGTTCGGCACCCTGGCGCTGCTGTTGGTTGGTTTTGGCTGGGCCCGGCCGGTGCCGGTCAATCCCGGCAACCTGCGCAATCCCCATCGGCACATGCTGTGGGTGGCCCTGTCGGGACCGCTGGCCAATCTGTTGTTGGCACTGGCTTCGGCGCTGCTGCTGCGCCTGCTGGCGCTGGTGCCGGACACCGCCGTGGTGGAACTGCTCAGTCGCCCGCTGGCGCTGATGGCGGCCTTCAGTCTCTACATCAACCTGATTCTGGCGCTGCTCAACCTGATGCCGGTGCCGCCCCTTGATGGCGGCCGGATTCTGGCGGCACTGCTGCCGCCGGCCTGGGCCGCCCGCCTGCGCCAGATCGAGCCCTTTGGTCTGCTGCTGGTGATCGGGCTGATCTTTTTCACCGATCTGTGGTCGCTGCTGTTCGCGCCGGTGATTCTGGCGGCGGTGGCGCTTTTGGCCGGGCCGCAGGCGGCGGTGGTCGCCGAGGTGATGCGCTTTCTCTTCGGTGGCTGAAACCGCTGGCGCCGGGCACTATGCCGTGCGGTTGGAGCGGTTTGAAGGACCGCTGGACCTGCTGCTGCATCTGGTGCTGAAGAACGAGGTCGATATCTACGATATCCCCATCGCCACCATCACCGCCCAGTATCTGGACCATCTGGCTCTCATGAAGGCTCACCAGATCGATGTTGCCAGCGAGTTTCTGGTGATGGCGGCCACCCTGCTGCACATCAAGTCGCGTACCCTGTTGCCGCGTCCGCCGGCCGAGGAAATGGTCGAAGAGGTTGGTGAGGATCCGCGTGCCGAACTGGTGCAACGCTTGCTGGAATATCGCCGTTACAAAGAAAGCGCCGCCGCGCTGGAGCGTTATCCCCAGCTGGGACGGGATGTTTTTGCTCGCCCGGCGCTGCCACCTGAGGTGTCGGACCTGGCTGATGAGGTTGCCAGTCCGGCAGCCCTCGATGTCAGCCTGTTTGACCTGGTGGAGGCTTTGCGGCGGGTGCTGCGTGAAAAACCGCCTGAACCGGTGCATCTGTTGCCGATGGCCCGCTATAGCCTGGCGCAGGCGCTGCACCGCCTGCGCCAGGCCCTGCAGGGACGACAGCGGCTGAGTTTTGCCGAGCTGTTCGCGCCCTGTCCCGATAGGGGCTGGGTGGTGATGTGCTTTCTTGCCATGTTGGAACTGGTGCGGTTACGCTGGCTGCGACTTGTACAGCTGGAAAGCGGCGGGGCTCTTTATCTGCAGCCGGGAGCGGCCCTGCAGCAGGGCCGCTGGCCCGACGAGGGGCTGCTGGCGCCCTTGCTGCGGCCGTCGATGACGAAGGCGGAACCCTGATGGACCTGGCGGATATCAAGGCGCGACTTGAAGCGGTGCTGTTCAGCAGCGATGCTCCCTTACGTTTCGAACGGCTGGAACAGCTGCTGCAGATTGAGGGTGCTCCGCTGCGGCGGGCCCTGCAGCAGTTGCAACAGGACTGCCATCAGCCAGGACGCGGCCTGCTGTTGCAGGAGGTGGCCGGCGGCTTTCAGCTGCGGACGCGGCCGGAATATGCTCCCTATGTGGTGCGTTTGAGCCGTTCGCGGGCCCTGCGACTGTCGCCCGCAGCACTGGAAACCCTGGCGATAATCGCCTATCGCCAACCCATTACCCGTGCCGAGATCGAATCGTTGCGCGGGGTTGATTCCGGCGGCATTGTCCGCACCCTGCTGGAAAAACAGCTGGTGCGGCTGGCGGGCAAGAAGGATGTGCCGGGCCGGCCGCTTCTTTATGCCACCAGCGCCCGTTTTCTCGAACTGTTTGGTCTGAAGGATCTGTCCGACCTGCCCCGGCTGCAGGAACTGGCTGGCGATGAAGACCCTGGTGTTCACCCGCAACTGGATTTGTAGACCATGACCGCAAAACTGACACAGCGGCTGCAGAAACTTATCGCCCAGGCCGGATTGGCCTCCCGCCGGCAGGCCGAGGACTGGATTGTTCAGGGTCGGGTCACCCTTAATGGCCTGCCGGCGCAACTGGGCGATCAGGCCGATCCGGCGCGCGATCGGATCTGCATCGACGGCAAACCACTGAAGATGGCCGAGCCGCTTCATTATGTCTTGCTCAACAAGCCAGTAGGCTATGTCACCACGGCCCAGGACCCTGAAGGGCGGGCCACGGTGCTTGATCTGGTACGCGAAGTGCCCGTGCGGCTTTTCCCTGTCGGACGGCTTGATCTCAATACCGAGGGGTTGTTGCTGCTGACCAATGACGGGCTTTTGGCGGCGCGCCTGCAGCATCCGCGTCATGGTGTCACCAAGGTCTATCGTGTCAAGGTGCGCGGCCAACTTGACGAGCAGCGTCGTCGTCAGCTGGAAGAAGGGGTGCGCCTGGATGACGGCCTGACGGCGCCGGCCCGCATCCGCCGTATCCGCCGCTCGGCCCACAACAGCTGGTTTGATCTGGAACTGCACGAAGGCCGCAACCGCCAGGTGCGGCGCATGTGCGAGGCGGTCGGCCTGGCGGTCAGTCATCTGCAGCGTGTGCAATTGGCTTTTCTTGAACTGGCGGAGCTGCCCGTAGGTCATTGGCGCTATCTTCGTGCGACGGAGGTTGATCAGCTGCGGCGGCTTTGCGGCCTTTTTTCATGAAGTCAGGTAATTCTATGAACGCAGGTAGTGGTTTAGCTTGTTAAATAAATGTTTTTGTTGGGGAAAATCCCGACAATGTGCTTGACTCCGACCGTCGGACTGTTTTAAGTTAAAAAGAATTTTTATTTTCAGCTTCCATGCGTCTGCTGCACTGACGGCATTGTCCTGAATGCGACAACGAGGTAGAACGTGGCAACGAAAGAAAAACACCTGGCTGCGGCCCAGAAATTTCTGCAGAAAAACAACCTGACGCGGGCCATTCGGGAATACGAGCAAATCGTTGAACTCGATGGCAGGGATTTCCGCAGTCGCCAGAAACTGGCCGAACTCTACAGCCAGACTGGTGAAGCGGAAAAGGCGCTGGGACAATATGAACAGGTGGCCCGTTATTACGCCGATCATGCGTTTTATCTCAAGGCCATTGCGGTTTACAAACAGATGCAGAAACTCAGCCCTGCCAGTGGCGAATACACCCTGAAACTGGCACGGCTCAATGAGCAGCAGGGGCTGGTGGGCAACGCTCTGGCCGAATATCGCCTGCTGCTCAAGCAGCACGAACAGGCGCCGGATCTGGCTGCGGCGATTGAGGTGCTGCAGGCCATGCAGCGCCTTGATCCGGACAATTCCGCTATCGGTGTGCGTATCGCCAGCTACTGTGCTCAGCTTGGCCGTCAGCAAGAGGCTCACCAAGCCTTCTGGGCGGTGGAGCAGAAGGTCTCCGGTCAGGGCGATTTCAAGCAACTGCAGCGTCTTTACGAGTATTTCATGCAGCTGTGGCCGCAGGATCTTGCGATTCAGACGGGCTATGGCCGGGCTCTGCTGAATCATGGCGAACCCCTTGGTGGTGTGCAGTATCTGGCGGATCTGCATCGCCGCCATCCTGAAGCGGCCGAGGTGTTGTCGGCCCTGGCCGAGGGGCTGCGTCGCTGTGGCGAGTATCGTCAGGAGGCTGCCTGCCTGGCCAAGCTGCAGCAGTTGCAGCCTGGGGGACTGGACGTGTGCCGGCGTCAGGCCCAGGCGTTGATCGACGCTGAAGACTTTGAGGCCTGCTTTTTGTTGTTGGAACCGCAGCGTAAGGCTTTTTTTGCCGCCGGTGAGGCGGCCCGGATCAAGCCCTTTTATGAACGGCTGCGGCAGGAGGCGCCGGAAAATCGCGAGATTCTCGAAGCCTTGCGGGCGGTTTACGAAGAGCTGGGCGAGGGCGAGAAGCTGTTCGATGTGCTGTCCGAGGCGACCGCACCGCCGACTCTGGCGGCCGAAACGCCGGCCGATGTGCTTGATTTTAATAGTATCGATTTTGAAACCCAATCGGCAGTGGGTGACGACAGTTTTGAGGACTTGGCCTTCGATCTGGTGGATGAGTCCGCACCGTCGGCTGCGACCGAGTTCGAGGACCTGGCCTTTGATACCCTGGACGAGCCTGCTGAAACGGCACCGGCGCGGCCAGCGGCTCGCCTGGATTTGCGAGCTGAGCTGGAAGAGGTCGATTTCTACCTGCAACAGGGCCTGATTGACGAGGCTGCCCAGGCCTGTGACCGGCTGCAGCAGGCGGCACCGGACAATGACGCAGTTCGCCAGCGCCTGGAACAGATTGCCGGCCGGCGTCAACGGCCGGAAACAGCCACTGTACCAGGGCCTGTCACCACTTCTTCTGCGGCGCCCGCCGCCCTACCCACTTCTGCGGAGGTGCCGGAATCTCTGCCGCCGGCGGGTGGGACGGCTGAGGATTTGTTTGCCGACCTTGATCTGTCGTTGGGGGACGATTTTCAGCTGGAGGCAGCGACCGAGTTGGCCGATTCCCAACGGGGTGTTCAGACGGTGATCGCCGATGAGGATACTGATTCCGCCTACAATCTGGGCATTGCCTACAAGGAAATGGGTCTGTATGACGACGCTATCGCCGAATTCAACAAGGCGATGAGGGATTCGCGTCATCGGGTGGCCAGTCTTTGTCTCAAGTCGGCCTGCCTGGTCGAGCAGCAGCAATACGATGCCGCCGAGGAGGCGTTGACCCGTGGACTGTCCGACAGCGGCCTCACGCTGCAGGATCGTATTGTGCTTTATTATGAAACCGGCATGCTCTACGAGGCCTGCCAGCGCTATGCCGACGCACTGGCCAGTTATCAGGTGGTGGCAGATAAGGATGCGGATTTTCGCAATGTCCGTCTGAAGATTCGCGAGCTCAAGGCGTTGGTGGGAGACACGGAAACAGCGGCGGAGGAGCGGGTATCCTACCTGTAGCCTGCAGCCTGGCAGTGGACGGAGTTCATGAGTTATCTTGAGCACTTTGGTCTTGAGCGTGAGGCTTTTTCCAACGCTCCCGATGCCCGTTTCTATTTTGACAGTGTTCAGCACGGTCAGGCGCTGGTGCGGCTCAAGCGGGTGGTCGATGCCAACAAGGGCTTGGCGGTGCTGGTGGGCGGGATCGGCTCGGGCAAGACGACCCTGGCACGCCGCCTGCTTGATGGCCTCGATCCACAGCTGTATGAATCATCTCTGCTGGTGATGGTGCATTCGGGGGTCACCTCCGACTGGTTGCTGACCCGCATTGCCCTGCAACTGGGGGTTCGCCAGCCGGAAACCGAGCGGCTGGCGTTGATCCGCCAGCTCTATGACCGGCTGCTGGAGATTGATGATCAGGGCCGACGGGCGGTGGTGCTGATTGATGAAGCCCAGATGTTGCAGACACGGCCGCTGATGGAGGAGTTTCGCGGGCTGCTTAATCTGGAGATTCCCGGCAAGAAGCTGCTCAACCTGCTGTTTTTCGGTCTGCCAGAACTGGAGGACTGCCTGCGGCTGGACGAGCCGCTGGCCCAGAGGGTGGCGCTGCGCTATTATCTGCGGCCATTGAGCGAAGAAGAAACGCTGGCCTACATCAAGCACCGTTTGCGGGTTGCCGGGGCCGCCAGCATGGTGTTTTCCGCCGCGGCCGTGGCACAGATCTATCGCTACAGTACCGGTGTCCCCCGGTTGATCAACACCCTGTGTGACAACAGCCTGTTTGAGGCGTTTCTGCAGCATCAGACGGTTGTTTCCCCGACTCTGGTCGAGGCGGTTGCTGGTGATCTGGGGCTGACACCGCAGTTGTTGGCGGCCGGCCAGCAGGCGGTGGCGCAGCATCTGAGCAAGATTGAATCCTTGCTGGCCCGTCTTGAACAACGGCGCGGCAGCTGAGGCATTACCGGTTTCGCTCCGGTTTGCGCCGGCGCCGATTGTTGTTGTTCCCGTTTTTCCCGGCCTGACGGTTGACCGTCGGGCCGTTTCTGTCCCTTAGCGCTTGTCCCTTGTGACCGTTGACTCGACTGTTGGCAGACGATGTCTTGTCGCGGCCGGGACCAGAAGGCTTTCCATGTCCAATCGCATAGCGATTCTGCCGGAAAAACTGTGCAACCAGATTGCTGCCGGCGAGGTGGTTGAACGACCGGCCTCGGTGGTGAAGGAGCTGGTGGAAAATGCGCTGGATGCTGGCGCACAGCAGATCACGATCGAAATTGAGCTGGGTGGCCGCCGCCGTATCCGGGTGAGTGACGATGGTTGTGGCATGAACCGCCAGGACGTGTTTCTGTGCTTCGAACGTCACGCCACCAGCAAGATTCGCACGGAGGCCGATCTGTTCGCCCTGCATTCGCTGGGGTTTCGCGGTGAGGCGCTGCCGTCCATTGCTGCTGTGGCCCGCCTGACTCTTGCCAGCCGTCATGCCGATGAGGCTGTCGGCATGCAGCTTGAGCTCGAAGGCGGGGTGGTCAGACGGGTGCAGGAAATCGGCCGGCCGGCCGGCAGCTGTTTCGATGTGCGCGATCTTTTTTTCAATCTGCCGGCCCGGCGCAAGTTTTTGCGGCAGGCCGAAACCGAATTCGGTCATATCAGCGATGTGGTGACGCGCCTGGCCCTGGCCTATCCGGCTGTGCAGTTTCGCCTGCTGCACAATGGCCGTAAAATTCTCGACTGTTACCGTCACCAGTGTCTGCTTGATCGCATCGCGGCGGTGCTCGGGCAGGAGCTGGCTGGCGGATTGCTGGCCATCGGCGGGGGGCAGGGTGAACTGAGTCTCAGTGGTTTTATCGGCACCCCCGAACTCAGTCGCTCCACGAGCCAGCAGCTTTATACCTTTGTCAATGGCCGCTATCTGCGCGATCGTTTGCTGCACCATGCCCTGATGGACGCTTACCGGCAAGTGCTGCTGAAGGGGCGCTATCCGGTTTGCGTCCTGTTTCTGACGCTGCCGTCGGCCCAGGTGGATGTGAATGTGCATCCCACCAAGCACGAGGTGCGTTTCCAGCAGCAACAGCAGGTGCACGATTTTTTGAGTCAGCAGGTACGTGACCGTTTGCGTCAGGCACTTTCGCGCAGTCCCGAGCCGCCGCCGTTCCCTGTTCCTGCCGTTGCTGCTTATGTCCCCTGTATCCTTGAGCCTGAAACGGCGCCGACCGGGCAGGCCTGTGCGGTGGCCGAGCGGGTGGCGGAAACCGGCGCTGCCGTGGAGAACTACCGTACAACACCGCTGCCGGCGGTCAGTGTCCCCTCGGCTGTCAGACTGCCGCCGCCGCAGCAGACTGTTGTGCAGCAGGATGTTTTGCCTCTGCAGGAGGGTTTTTTCAGCCATCTGCGGCTGATCGGTCAGCTGGGGCGCAGTTATCTGCTGTGTGAAGACGATGGCCAGACCGGGGATCTGCTGCTGATTGATCAACATGCTGCCCATGAGCGGATCGGTTATGAACATCTGCGCCAGCAGTACGAGCAGCAGAATCCGGTGGTGCAGGAGTTGCTCTTTCCCGTCGTGCTTGAACTGAGCCTGGCGGAACAGAGTCTGATGCAGAATCATCAGACCGCTTTGACACGGCTGGGTTTTGTGCTGCATCCCTTTGGTGGCCGCAGTTGGTCGCTGACAGCGGTGCCGGCCCTGCTGGCCCAGGCCGATCTGCCACAGTTGGTGCGTGATATGCTGGCGGAACTGGAGCAGTGGGGCAGGGCGGCGGCCGAAAGGGATGCCCTTGACGCCTTGTTGATCCGTCTGGCCTGTCATACGGTAGTTCGAGCCAATGAAACGCTGACCATTCAGCAGATGCGCGGTCTGCTGCAACAACTTGACCAGGTTGATTTCAATCGCCACTGTCCCCACGGCCGGCCGGTCATGCAACGGCTGCAACGTCATACCATCGAAAAGCTGTTTCATCGCCAATGATTGGATCCGTGTTTACCCACTCTGCCACGGCGCGGCCGCCGCTGCTGGTCATTGTCGGCCCGACCGCTGTCGGCAAGACCGCCCTGGCCGTCGAACTGGCCCGTCATCTGCCCATGGAGGTCGTGTCGGCGGATTCGCGCCAGGTCTACCGGGGGATGGATATCGGCACCGCCAAGGCCAGTGCCTGGGAGCAACGGCAGGTGCGTCATCACCTGATCGATCTGGTCGATATCGATGAGGATTTTTCGGTGGCCGATTATCTTGAACGGGCCCGGCCGGCCATCGCAGCCATTCACCGGCGCGGTCAGCTGCCGGTGGTGGTGGGCGGCACCGGCCTTTACATTCAGGCCCTCACCCAGGGGTTGGTTGACCTGCCAGGGGCTGTCCCCGCCCTGCGTGCCGCCTGGCGCGAGCAGGAACTGACCGAGCCGGGCAGTCTGCACCGGCAGCTGACCGAGGTGGACCCGGCGCTGGCAAAAAGGTTGCATATTCACGATGTAACGCGTATTATCCGCGGACTCGAAATTCATGCCCAGACCGGCCGGCCGCTGTCGGCGTTCCAGCATGACCATGGTTTTCGTCAGCAGCCCTACCGGGTGCTGAAATTGGCTTTGCAAGCGGATCGTCAGCAGCTCTATGATCGTATTGACCGCCGGGTCGAGGTGATGCTGGAGCAAGGCCTGATCGAGGAAACCCGTGCGCTGCTGCAGCGGGGCTATAGCCCGCAGCTCAAGGCTCTGCGTACCATCGGCTACCGCCAGAGCATCGCCTTTCTGCTGGAGGGACTGGGGCTGGCCGAGGCGCGCAGCTGGATTCAGCGCGACACCCGGCGCTACGCCAAACAGCAGCTGACCTGGCTGCGGCGCGATCACGAAATAAAATGGGTTGAATACCCGCAACAGTCTGCTACCATCCTTGCATGGATTGATACTATTCTATGTAAATGCACATGAAGGAGTGAACCCAATGGCCAAGACCCCTTTCAATATCCAGGATCAGTATCTCAATCAGGCCCGCAAGGAACGTGTCAAGATCACGGTCGTGATGATGTCCGGCGAGCAGCTGCAGGGCTACATCAAATCCTTCGACAACTTCTGCGTTCTGATCGAGAGTGGCGGTGATTACCTGCTGTATAAGCACGCCATTTCCTCTATTACCTCGGCGGACGGCCAGTTTCGTCTGCATGGCGGCCGCGACTGATTTCGCGCGCTGTTTCATTGTCGCCTCACAGGTCCCCGCTTGCTGTGCTTTCGGGGGCCTGTGTTGTTTTGACGGTTTTTTTGCCGTGCTTGTGAAGGCTTTTTATCCATGTTGTGCATTACCGCCGTCGCCCCGGGCAGCATTGCCGCCGAGCTGGATCTGGCCGCCGGAGACCGCCTGCAGGCCGTCAATGGTACGGTTGTGGAGGATCTGGTCGATTATGTTCGCCTGACCGATGATCAGGCGGATCTGTTGCTGGAGGTCTGCAAGGCCGACGGCAGCCTGTGGGAGCTGGAGATCGAACGCGATCCCGATCAGGCCCTGGGGCTCGATTTCGCTGCCCTTGAGCCACGCCGCTGCCGCAACAACTGTCCGTTTTGTTTTGTCCGGCAACTGCCCGAAGCTGTGCGCCCCTCTTTGCGCTTGCGCGATGATGATTATCGTTTTTCCTATCTCTATGGCGCCTACATCAGTCTGACTAATCTGCAGCCGGCCGATTTTGAGCGCATCGCGCAGCAACAGCTTTCACCCCTGTATGTATCGGTCCATGCCACCGATGCCACTGTGCGTGCCCGGCTGCTGGGCTGGGCGGCCCCGCCGGTGCTGCCACAGCTGCAACGCCTGGCGGCGGCCGGAATCCAGCTCCACACCCAGGTGGTGCTCTGTCCGGGAATCAACGATGGCGCGGTGCTGGAGCAGACCCTGGAGGACCTGGTGACGTTGTATCCAGCGGTGGCCTCGCTGGCCGTGGTGCCCGTCGGCCTGACCCGTTATCGTGATCGGTTGCCACCGCTGGCCCCGGTGGATGCCGCTCTGGCGAGCGCGACTCTGACGCAGATCGAGCGCTGGCAGACCCATTGCCTGGCCCGCTGGGGCACCCGTTTTGTGTTTGCCGCCGATGAATTTTATTTGACGGCTGATCGCCCGTTGCCGGAGCTGGCCTGCTATGAGGAACTGGCCCAGATTGAAAACGGGGTCGGCTTGCTGGCCAGCTTTGCCGCCCAGATCCCGGCTGTGCTGGAGGAGGTTGATCCGGCCTGGTGTCGCGATCTGTGCTGTACGCTGGTCACTGGCCAGTCGGCCGCGCCGCTGCTGCGGCATTTCGTGCAGCTATTTAATGCCCGTGGTGCCGCCCGCTTGCAACTGGTGGTCATCGACAATCATTTCTGGGGGGAACAGGTGACCGTTGCCGGTCTGTTGACCGGCCAGGATATCGCCGCTCAGCTCTGTGGACGCTTGCTTGGTGACGCGCTGCTGCTGCCCGATGTGCTGCTGCGCGAGGGCAGCGACCAGCTGCTGGATGACTGGACCCTGGCCGATCTGGAACAGCAGCTGGGCTTGCCGGTGCATGTGGTGGCGCCGACGCCTTGGGCCGTGCTGGATCTGGTGGAAGAACTCCATTCTGACAAAGGAAATCCCTGATGACACTTGACGACATGCTCGAACAAGCGGTTACCGACCTTGATGAGGGCCGTCTGGCCGCCGCCTGGAGCCTGCTGCAGCAGGCACGGGAGCTGGCTCCGGACGATGACGAGGTTCTGGTGCTGTACTGCGAGGTTCTCGCCGCTCGGGGCGAGCAGCAACGGGCTGTGGAACTGCTGCGCCGGCGGGCGTCGGAACCCTCGGCTGCCGCTGAGGTTCTGTTTGCTTTGGGCGATGAACTGTTTTCCGCCGGCGCCGCCGAGGAGGCTTTGGCGGTTTACCAGCAGTTGCAAGGTCGTGGCGACAGTGCTGTTAGTGCGCTGGTGCGCCAGGGGCTGGTGCACATGGCCCAGCAGGCGCCGGAAAAGGCCGAAGCCTGTTTTCAGCAGGCACTGCGCTGTGACGAGAATGCGCTGGAGGCGGCCAGTGCTCTGGGCGCTCTTTATGCCGAACGGGGCCAGCTGCAGCAGGCGCGTAACTGGTACCAGCGCGCGCTTGAAATTGATCCTGACGATGTTGAAACGCTTACCAGCCTGGCCGAGCTGCTCTATGAGCAGGAAGAGCGGGGCGAGGCCCTCAAGCTTGTTCAGCGGGTCACGGAGCTGGATGCCCACTGGCCGGCGGCCTGGTTGCTGTCGGGTTATCTGGCCCTTGATGCCGACGATGAAGCCGAGGCCAGCCGCTGCTTCGAAACCTTTTTGCAGCTGGAGCACGATCCGGCGGCCGCAGATCTGATCACCGAGGTGCAGGCGGTGCTGTCGGCATTGCGCGAAGACTGATGGTCGCTCCACTCGCGTCGGCATCGCTGACCGTGGCGCAGTGGGAGGCGCTTTGCCGCCGTTGCGGCCGCTGCTGTTATGAAAAACTGCTGTATCGAGGCCGGGTGTACTATACCGACCGGGCCTGCCCCCAGCTTGACCCGGTCAGCCGTCGCTGCCGTGTCTACGAAAGCCGCCGCCAGCTTCAGCCCGATTGCGCCGTGCTTGACGAGGCGCTGGTGGCACAGGGGTTTCTGCCGCTTGACTGTCCTTATGTGGTGCGGCAGTTCGGTCCCGATCCCGTTGCCGGCGGATATCCGGCGCCGGTTGTGGCAGATCAGACCCGGCCTGTGCGGCCAGGCCGTTCTGCCCGTTCAGGTCGGCGGCGCGGGCAGGGGCCGGCAGGGCGTTGATTTGTTCTGCCGCCAAGAGCGCTGATGTGTTAAAACTCAGGGCGGGAGCCAGCCGGTGGCGCTGGCCATCGCCACCAAAGGATGCACAGGCGTATGGCCGATAAACGACGCAAACCCCGTATCCGTAAACGTTTGCGGGTGCTTTATGGCCCGCAGATTCCGTCGAAGATCGGTTTTACTTCCGATATCTCCGAAACCGGTCTGTGCGTACAGACCTTTCTCGTTTACCCGCCAGGTTCGATCTTGCTGCTGGAGCTGCATCTTGATGAGCGGCATGTGATGCGGTTGGAGGGACGGGTGCACTGGGCGCGCAAGGTACCGCCCAATCTGCTGCGCAAGGTTAAGTATGCGGGCATGGGAATCAAGATTCTCAACTTCCTGGGCAGCCCTCAACCCTATATCGATCTCTGTTCTCCCTCGGTCCCGACTGGTCAGCCCTGAACGGTGTATCGCAGCTCCTGCGTTTTGTTGGGAGGGCAACCAGAACCAGGAAACAGCAAGGGAACCTGTGATGAAGGAACGTCTCGACAAGGTGCTGGTTAGTCGCGGCCTGTGCGGTTCGCGCGAGCGGGCGCGGGCGCTGATCATGGCCGGCCAGGTGCTGGTCAACGAGACCGTTTGCGATAAGGCCGGCACGCGGATAGCGGACGACGCGGCCTTGCGCCTGCGTGGCGCTGATCTGCCCTATGTTTCGCGTGGCGGCCTCAAGCTGGCCGAGGCACTGCGTCGCTTCGAACTGGTCGTGAGCGGGCGTGTGGCCATCGATGTTGGCGCCTCGACGGGTGGGTTTACCGACTGCCTGTTGCAGCAGGGTGCCAGCCGGGTCTATGCCGTTGATGTCGGCTATGGCCAGCTGGCCTGGTCGCTGCGCAGCGATGACCGGGTGGTCAACCTCGAACGAACCCATATCTGCGCCCTGTCCGCTACCGAGTTGCAGCCCCGGCCCGATCTGGCGGTGATCGATGCTTCGTTTATTTCGCTCGAAAAGATTGTGCCGGCCACCTTGGCCCTGCTGCTGCGGCCCTGTGATCTGGTGGCGTTGATCAAGCCGCAGTTTGAGGTGGGGGCGGGTCGGGTCGGCAAGGGTGGTATTGTGCGGGATGGTTGCCTGCATGACGAGGTGATTGAGCGCATTCAGGCCTTTATTGTTGCCCAGGGCGGCAGTGTGGCCGGTCTGTGCGACAGTCCGGTTCTGGGCGCCAAGGGTAACCGTGAATTTTTGCTGCATGCCCGTTTTGCTACCGACAAGGCGGGTGCGCCTTGAGCCGAGTGTTGCACAGTGGTGAATTTCGCCTTGGCGCGGCCAGCCGGTTCTCGGCCGAGGTAAGCGAGAGCCTCAATCACCAGCGGGCCGAACGCTTCATGGAACTGGTCGCTCTGGCGGCCGAACGCTCGGTGGATTTGCTGCTGCTCAGTGGCAACCTGTTTGGCAGCAGTCAGCCGGCGCCCTGCTGGATTGATCTGGTTGAAACCCGGTTGCGCCAGTTGCAGCAGCAGGGTATTGCCGTGGCTCTGTTGCCGGGCTGGTGTGAGGAGCCTGTCGGGCCGGGGTCGGTCTATCAGCGGCCTTTTTTCCGGGCGCTGGTTGTTGAGCCGGTGACCTTTGCCGGTCGACCGCGCCAGTTCAGAGGGTGGACAGGCGATCTGTGGCTCTATGCTCTGCCGTGGACGACCCGCCTGGCGGGTCAACGGTTATTGCCCCGTGCACCGTCGGAGCAGGCCGGTAGCCACTGGGTGGTGTTGCCGGATGCCGGATGCCGGGAACAGGTGCCTGCGGAGGCCCTGCTGACAGCCTTGCTGCGGGCCGGTTTCGATCAGATTGCTCTGGGTGGTCGTCAGCGGGCCGTATGGACGACAGCCCAAGGGCGGCTGCATTCGCCGTCATTGCCGTCGATGGCGGTGGAACCCGTGTTGGCGGCCTGTCCCGGTACGCCCCAGGGGCAGGATTTCTGTGAAAGTGGCCCCTGCTACTGTGCCGAGCTGGAATGCACGGCTGAAGGCGTGCTGCTGTCTTGGCATCCTTTGGCCTGTGCCCGCTTCGCCAGCCGCCAGCTGAGCCTGCCCGCCGATCTGTATCCAACCGCTGGCGATGCGCCGGACGACAGCCCTTATCTGCAGTTGTGCCTGACCGGTATCCTTGACGCACCGTTGCCCCAGGCGTTGCGCGTGGCCTGGTCTGACGGCCGTACCCTGTTGGAATGGCTGGATCGGACGCAGCTGAGTGACAGCGCGACCGAGGAGCTGCTCAATAGCCATAGCGAAGCCTTGTCGCTGCATCTGCTGCGCCACTGGCAACGCTGGGCGCAGCAGTGCCCAGCAGAGCAGAACCAGTCGGTGCTGCGCGAGCTGCTGCAGCGTTTTGACCTCGCCGAAGGAGTCGCACCATGATGCTGCGTCAGCTCGAGCTGAAGGATTTCGGCTGTTTCAGCGAGCGCAGCCTGGAATTTCGGCGCGGTTTGAATCTGGTGCATGGCGCCAATGAGGCCGGCAAGTCGACCCTGCTGGCAGCTATTGGCGCCATTCTGTTCGGTTTGCGCGACAGCCAGCGCTATCGCAGTTGGGGCCGGCCGCAGGCTACGCCCTGGGGTCGGCTTTGTTTTGAGCATGACGACGGCCATTTGCGGGTCGAACGCGATTTTGGCCGGGATACGGTTGTGCTGGCGTATTGTGACCGGCTGTATCAGGAGATTGACCGTTTCCAGGCGCATTTGCCTTATGGCGCCTGTACCCGTAGCGGCCAGCAATATCGCCAGCAGCTGCGCGAACGTTTTGGTCTGGCTGATGAACAGCTGTTCCGGGCCGCCTTTTCCCTTGATCAGGGAGCGTTGGCTGTCAGCAATCAGGCACTGGCGGATCAGCTGCGGCTGCTGTTTGCCGGCTTGACCCAGTGCGACAGTCAGTTGGTATTGCGGGCGCTGCAGGAAGATTACGCCGCCTTGACCGGCATGGCCGAGACCGGCAGGCCGCCACGCGCCCTGGCTGTGGTGACCGAGGCGCTGGAACGGCTGCGGGCCCGGCAGCGTCATAATCAGGCCGTCAGCGCGCAACTGGCGCAGTTGCATGGCCGTATGGCCGAGGTGCAGCAGTGCTTACAGCAGGATCGGGCCGAATTGCGCGACGGCCAGAACTATCTGGCCTGGTTGCAGCACCGCTGGCAAACGGCGGAACCGGCCGAGACGGCCGGATCTTGCCTGGAGCCTTCTGAAGAGGTTGCCCTCACGGCGTCGGGCGCTGGGCCGGCACAGCCTGAACCTGTGGCTGACGACGAACAGGCGCAATTGGAGCAACAGCTGCGTGACGCCGGTCTGCCGGTCGATTTGCCGCCACGGCTGGTGGAATTGCTGACGACTTCGGATGAACTGCGCCAGCAACTGGTGCAACTGCAGCTGCGCTTGCAACCTGCGCGCCAGCAGTTATTGCGGTTGCGGCTGCCCCGCTGGCGGCCGACCGCGCTGTGCAGTCTGCTGTTTATTGTGGTTGGCGGCGGTGTTGCCTGGTGTTGGCCGGGTAGTGCCGGAGTTGCTCTGGCGCCGAGTGCCGGCACGGTTGGGCTGCTGTGGCTGTTGTACGGTCGCCGGCGTCTGGCGCTGTTGCGGCAGCGCAACCAGTTGCAGCAGCAGCTCGAGCCTCTGGAACTGCAGCGCGACGAGTTGCAGGCTCGACTGCAGGAGATGGACACGGATTTCGAGGCGTTGGGGCTGTCGGCCGCGCCGGTGGAACGGGTGCGGCTGCAGAAACAGTTACATCGTTGTGCCGCTTTGTATCAGCGTTTGGCTGAATTGCGCGACGGCGCCCCAGCGATTGCTCCGCTGGGGGATGAGGGCGTGGCTGAAGCGCTGGACCGACCGGACACCATCTCTGCCGCGGCTGTCGCAGCCATGCCGGCTGCACCGAAGACCGCCGTTAGCCATCTGACACCAGCCGATCTGCCAGCGGCCCAGCAGGCGCTGCAACAGCATGCCGACCGTATTGCCCGCTACGAAGCCGAATGGCTGGGACTGCTGCGTGAGGAGGCTCTTTGTCGCGATCAGCTGGATGCGCCGCTGGCGGTAGCCGTGGAGCTGGATCAGCTGGAGCGGGAGCGGGCCGATCTGGAACATCAGATCGCGGTTCTGGGCGCAACCCTGCAGTTGACGCAGCAGGCCATGGCCGATTTCCGCCAGCAGCACGTGCAGCGCTGTGAACAGGCGATCGGTAGCTATGTCCGGCTGGCGACACGCGGTGCCTATCGGGCGGTGCGGATCGATGACGCTGACGGTCTGACCCTGAGCAACCGTTCCGGCCGCTGGTTGCGTCTCGATCAACTCAGCCGCGCCACGGCCGATATTGTTGTGCTGGCGATCCGTCTGGCCCTTGGGCGTGAGGTCAGTCATGGTGTCTGCTTGCCTTTTTTATTCGATGATGCCTTAATCAACCTCGATGAGCAGCGTCTCGACCGTATGATGGATGCCCTTGAGCGGTTGGCGCAGGATCATCAGCTGATACTGTTTTCCCACGATACGCGTCTGCTGAAACGGGCTGTCCGGCGCAGCTGGCATTTGCTGGATCTCGACAGCCGGCGGCGTGGTGTGGCCCAGAACCGGGAAAGGAAGGATGGACATGAACAGCTGTCTCTTTTGTGAAATTGCTGCCGGCCGGATCGCGGCCCGCCGGTTGTACGAGGATGAGCAGGTGGTGGCCTTTGCCGATATTGATCCCAAGGCGCCGGTGCATTTTCTGGTGATTCCACGGCGCCATATCGCCAGCCTGGCTGATGTGCAGACGGAGGATGGCGCCCTGTTGGGGCATCTGTTGCGGGTTGTCGCCCAGCTGGCGCACGAACAGGATTTCTCCGACAGTGGCTACCGGGTGGTCACCAACTGTCATGCCGATGGCGGCCAGAGCGTCGATCATTTGCACTTTCATGTCTTGGCGGGTCGAGCGCTGCAGTGGCCGCCGGGCTAGACCTGTCTGCCGGGAGGGCTGTCATGAGTGACTCTGCCAAACAGGCCATTGACGCGCAGCATCAGGAACGCGAAATGCAGCGTCTGATGGCGGAAATCACCGAGCTGCTGGTGACCCATCATGGGGGCAGTCTGTCGGAACAGGAACTCGATCAGGGCATTGATCTGTTGCAGGCCGCCTATCAGTTGGCCCGCAGTTCCCATGCTGAACAACGGCGCAAATCGGGAGAGCCTTATTTTTTTCATCCTTTGCGAGTTGCCCATCTGGCGGCGCGCAACTGGATGGGGTTTCCTTCCATTCTGGCGGCCTTGTTGCACGATGTGGTGGAGGATACCCCGGTCACGCTGGAACAGGTGCGCCTGAATTTTGGCGACGAGGTGGCTTTGCTGGTCAATGGCCTGACCAAGGTCGAGGATCTCGAACTCAACCGTGGCGCTCTTAAGCAGGAAACCTATCGCAAGCAGATTCTGGTCGCCATTGAGGATTTTCGTGTCCTGTGCCTGAAGCTGTGGGATCGGGTCGACAATCTGCGCACCATCGCTGCCCTGCGACCGGAAAAACAGGTGCTGATAGCCGAGGAGACGCGCCAGATCTACATTCCACTGGCCAAGCATCTGGGGATGGGAAGGGTGGCCGATGAGCTCGAAGCCCTGGCCTTGACGGTGCTCTATCCTCGCCGCGCTGCCCGTTATCATCGGGTGCAGCGGGAGGTGTGCCGCCAGACCGAGGCCGGCCTGCGTAAAATCCGTAGTGAAATCCAGATGGAGTGCAATCGCCATCAGCTCAATGTGATGCTCAAGGATCACTGGCGGCCGTTTTCCCTGGAGGGCTCCGCCAATATGACGCGGGGGGTTTCGTCGCTTTACAGCCTCGATGTACTGGTTGATTCCACCATGGATGCCTATCTGGCTCTGGGTGTGATCCACCGCCTGTACAGTCCGATTACCGGCAAGCTGCGTGACCATCTGAGCACACCGTCACAGCATGGCTACCAGGCGATCAAGACCACGGTGCAATGTGGCGAATATCGCCTGCGGGTGCAGATCACCACCCGCAAGCTGGGTCGCTTCAACGAGTCAGGGGTGTTGGCGCCGGGCTTCGAGTTCCGCCACGAGAACTTCGCCGGGCTGATGCGCAGCCTGCTCGAGGGCGAGACGGTGTTCGACACCGAGCGGCTGCGCCTGGCTTCGGCTTCCATCCAGACCTACACACCGACGGGCCAGCCGCTGATTCTGCCGGAAGGCAGCAGTGCTCTCGATTTCGCTTTTGCTATTCATGAAGATCTGGGATTGCGGGCCCAGCGGGCGCGCATTAACGGTCAGACGCGACAGTTGCGCACCCGTCTGATGGATGGTGACCAGGTCAAGATCGAAACCCTGAGTGAACCGGCCGCCCTGCCCAAATGGCTTGATTGGGCTGTCACGCCGCGGGCCCGCAACAGTATTCGGCGCTATCTGCGCAGCCGGGTGCGGAGCGATAGCGGTTCAGACCCTGCGCCGGATCATGAATAAATCTAACATAACTATCTGTTTTTGCAGGATATTGCTGATACGTCTACTGCCTCTTGTTTGGTTCTTGTGTGGCGGGGGGCTGCCTGTCTGGGCGGAGGCGAGTCTGCCCGAAGTATCACCCGACGTTGAGCCGGGCTATGCCACGGTTCTGGTTTACCATCGTTTTGGCGAAAGTCGTTATCCCTCCACCAATATCGATTGTGACGTCTTCGAACGTCAGTTGGCCTGGTTGCGCCAGCAGGACGCCACTGTGCTGACTGCTGGCGAACTGGTCGGTTGTCTGCGCCGGGGTGAGCCCCTGCCGCCGAAAACCCTGGTGCTGACGGTTGATGATGCCTACCTGAGTTTCTATCAGCAGGCCCTGCCGTTGCTGCGCCGCTATGGCTATGCCGCGACCCTGTTTGTCAATACCGATTCCGTTGGTCAGCCGGGCTATATGAGCTGGGAACAGTTACGGCTGGCGGTGGCCCAAGGTATCGAAATTGGCAATCATTCGGCCAGCCATGCGGCCTTTGTCGAGCTGCTGGCGCAGGGAGGGGACGCGGGTCGGCAGCAGGTGGCGCAGGATCTGATGCGGGCGCAACAGCAGTTGCGCACCCATCTTGGCCGGGCAGCGAAGCTGTTTGCTTATCCTTATGGTGAGTACAGCCCGGAATATGCCGAGATGCTGGTCACTCTCGGATTTGATGCCGCCTTTGGCCAGCAGTCCGGTCCGGTGGCGGTTACCGCCGTCTTGTTCAGTCTGCCGCGCTTCCCTATGGGAGGCGTCTACGCCAGCCTGCAGGAGTTGCAGCGCAAGCAGCGCCTGCGTCCTTTACCCGTGGAGCTGACAGCCTCGGTCAGTCCACTGCGCCAGGATTGTCAGCCGCCGCTGTTGCGTTTCCGGCTGGCGCCAGCTGCGGCTATCGCTCCCGCCAGTTTGCGTTGTTATGTTCAGGGGCAGGATGTGCTGAAGGTGCAGGTGCTTGACGAGGAGGCCGGCCTGTTCCAGGTGCAGGCGACTCGACCCCTGCAGGGGCGCCGCAACAAGTACACATTGACGGCCCAGAGCCGTGATGGTCGTCATTGGTACTGGTTCAGCCAGCCGTGGATATTGCCCGGCCGGTGATGACACCTTTTTAACTGCAGTGAGCCGGCTAGTAGCTCATGCGGGCTGTCAGGCTGGGGCGTGAACCGAGCAGCCGTTGTGGAAACAGCTGTTGCGGCCCGAGGGCAAGCGGGCCAGGCCGGCGGCGCCAGCTGAGGTCGGCGAGAAGGTGCAGGCGATTGTGCTCGATCATGCGGCGAATTTCACGGATATAGTGCTCGCGCCGAGCAGAGTAGTTGAGTAGGCCGCTGGCCAGGACAAGGCCGCTGATGGGTTGGCCTGAGGCGCGCAGTTCGGCCCGTTTGTGGCGCAGATCGCGATAGGCCGGGTGGCTGTTGAGGTTGTTGAGGTAGGAAGCGATTGAGGCACCGATGCTGTCGAAGCGGCGCACCTCGTAGGAGGCACCTGCTGGCCGCCGTTTAGGAATCAGGCCGCTGCCCGGTTCGAAGGTCCATTCGCCGAACAGGTTGTTGGCCTCAATGGCGAAACGCGAGGTGCCATAGCCCGATTCGTTGGCGGCCTGGGCCAGGACCAGTTCGACGGGAATACTGTCGACCCGCCGCAGCAGCCGGGCGCGTTGGTTGGCATCTCTGGAATCGAAGGGTAGTGGGCAGCGGTAGCTGCGGCACAAGTCGTCAAGCCAGCGTTGCTGGTCGGTGTCGAAGCGGCCAAAGCGGTCGTAGCCATCCAGCAGGGCGAGCAGTTGTTGGCGCTGCTGTTCGATCTGTTCATTCTGGCGCAGCACCATGGGCAGCAGGCTGAGAAAGAACAGTTGTTTTTTTCGGTCGACGTCTGCCAGCCGGTCAAGATTGGTCGGTAACTGGCGCAGGCGGATGCGCGGGACGCCGTCGGTGAGGTTGCGCCAGGAATAGTTGCGTCGCTGGAAATCCTGTTCCAGCTCCTGATAGGAACCTACCCGCAACTCCTCCGGTCCTGGCGGAGCCGTGCGGCCTGCGCGCGTGTCGCAGCCGCACAGAAGTGTCAGTGTGAGCAGCAGCAGATTGAGGGGTTTCAGTGGCTTGGTCATGGTTTTAACAGAGCAGGGAGGATAACAGGTTTCGGATACGACAACGGGGGCCGGTCGGTAGCCACTCCCTGATGCGTGGCCAGACCCTGCCCCCTGCGACGACGGTTTCTTTGACGTAATCCGGAATCCTAGCACGAAATCTGCCCTCCGGCAAGTTTTTCCTTTGAGCAAGGTCTTGATTCTCCGTTGTAATTTTTCTCGCAGGGTCTGATCGGCTGCCAATTGCGTCCTGGCTCAGGGGGTAACCGGGGCCCCCGCAGGGGCTGTCAGTCTGTTGTCAAATGCCAGGAGTTGCCCATGCAATCCTTTCGTCGAGAGCTCTGGTTCGAGCTGCCGCGTCGCTGCGGATTTGTCAATATTACCCCACAGGTGGAAGAGGCTCTGCGCGACAGTGGGATTCGCGAGGGGCTGTGTCTGGTCAATGCCATGCATATTACGGCCTCGGTATTTATCAACGATGACGAGAGTGGCCTGCATGGTGATTTCAGCCGCTGGCTCGACCAGCTGGCGCCCTATGACCGGACGGCTTACGCCCATCACCGTACCGGCGAGGACAATGCCGATGCCCACCTCAAGCGAACCCTGATGGGCCGCGAGGTGGTGGTGGCGATCACCGCTGGCCGGCTTGATTTCGGTCCCTGGGAGCAGATCTTCTATGGTGAGTTCGATGGTCGGCGACGTAAGCGGGTGCTGGTCAAGATCATCGGTGCATAACGCTGTCTGGCCCGTTACCGGGCTTGCTGCCTGTCGTTGGCAAGGCTGGGTACGGGTCTTGTGCGTTGCTTTTCAACCGCTGTTGCGGTAGATTCGCCCGTCGGTTAGGCCGGGATGAGGACAGTCCGATAGAGGGTGAAGCCATGAACGAAGAACTCAGTCAGTTGCGCCAAGCCATCGATGCGGTGGATGACCGCATTCTTGATCTGCTGAACGAGCGGGCTCGCATCGTGTTGGCGGTGGGTGAAGCCAAGAAGGATCGGCACCAACCTTATTATGTGCCCAGCCGTGAGCAGGCCATCTATGAGCGTTTGCGTTGCCGCAGTCAGGGCCCGTTTCCGGCCGATGCCATCCGCCGGGTGTTCCGCGAGATCATCTCGGCGTCGCTGTCCCTGGAGCAGCCAATGAAGGTGGCTTTTTTCGGCCCGCCCGCCACCTTCACCCATGTGGCGGCCATGCAGCAGTTCGGTCTGTCGGCACAGCTGGTGCCCCTTAAAAGTATTCCAGCGGTATTTGACGAGGTGGCCCGTGGCCGAGCCCCCTATGGCGTGGTGCCGGTGGAGAACTCCAATGAGGGGGTGGTGAGTCACACCCTCGACATGTTTATGCAGACCGACCTGAAGATCTATGCCGAGATTCTGCTGGAGGTTTCCCATGATCTGCTGTCGCAGACGGGTCGGCTGGAGGATGTTCGCCAGGTTTATTCCCATCCCCAGGCCCTGGCTCAATGCCGCCATTGGCTGGAAGACAATCTGCCGGATGTGCCGCTGATTGACGCCGCCAGCACAGCCGCTGCTGCCCAGATGGCCGCCGCCGATCCCCAGGCTGCCGCCATTGCCAGCGCGCTGGCCGGTTCCCTCTACAATCTGCGGCCGGTTAAAACCCATATCGCCGATAATCCAAACAATTTCACACGCTTCCTGGTGGTCAGTCAGCAACTGCCGGAGCCCGGCGGTCACGACAAGACCAGCATCATGTTCTGTGTTCGGGATGAGCCGGGCATTTTGCTGCGGATGCTAGAACCCTTCAGCAGCCGGGGCATCAATTTGTCGAAGATTGAAAGCCGCCCGCTGAAAACCCGTGCCTGGGAATACGTTTTTTTTCTCGACATGGACGGTCATATTTCCGAGCCGGACATCGCCGCGGCGGTAGAGGAATTGCGCGCCAGCTGCGAATTTCTCAAGGTGCTGGGCTCCTACCCCCGGGCGCGCTGAATGGCACTGGCAACCTTGCAGAAACCCTTGTGCCGGCGACTGGCCCTGGTTGGTGTCGGGTTGATCGGCGGTTCTTTGACTCTGGCGCTCAAGCAGGCCGGAGCCGTTGGCGAAGTCATCGGCTGGGACCGGGATGCGGTCAATCTGCAGCTGGCTGTTGAATTGGGGGTCGTCGACCGGGCGGCGGTCAGTCTGGCGACGGCGGTAGCCGATGCCGATCTGGTGGTATTGGCGCTGCCGGTGCAGGCGCTGGCGCCGGTGGCGGCCGAACTGTTGCCGCATCTGGCTCCTGGTACGGTGCTGACCGATACCGGCAGTGTCAAGGAAAGCGTGGTGACGGCCATTGAACCGCTGGCCCTGCGCTTTGGCTGCCACTTCGTTGGCGGTCACCCGATTTCGGGCACCGAACGCAGCGGCGCGGTGGCGGCCTTCGCCAGCCTTTATCAGGGCAAGCGCTGTATCCTGACCCCCACCTCCGCTACCGATGGGGCGGCCGTGGCGTTGGTGACGGCTCTGTGGCAGGCGGCTGGCAGCGCAGTGGTACAGATGGATGTGCGCAAGCATGACCGTATTCTGGCGGCCATCAGCCATTTGCCCCACATGATTGCCTATGCCCTGGTTAACGCTGTCAGCGCTTACGATCAATATCCGGAAAACATTCTCGAATATACCGCCGGCGGATTCCGTGATTTTACCCGCATCGCTTCGTCAGATCCGGTCATGTGGCGGGATATCGCACTGGAAAACCGCGCAGCGGTGCTGGAGATGATTGCCCAGTTCGAGCGTTTTCTGGCAGAGCTTAAAGGCGACATCGAACGGGCCGACGGCGCGGCCCTGCAGGCGTTTTTCCGCCAGTCCAAAATCAGCCGCGATGCCATTGTGCAGTCGGCGGTCAGGGGAGAGTAGCGAGCGTGCAGACAGAATCCATAGAAAAATGCGGCGCCCTGCGGGGCGAGATCCGGGTGCCGGGTGATAAATCCATCTCGCATCGCAGTGTCATGTTCGGGGCGTTGGCACAGGGGCAGACGCGTGTGCGCGGTTTCCTGCGCGGCGAGGATAACCTGTCGACCCTGACGGCCTTCCGGGCCATGGGGATTGCCGTGGAGGAGCGACCCGATGGTGAGCTGCTGATTGAAGGTCGTGGCATGCAGGGTCTGAGCGAGCCGGCCGATGTGCTCGACTGCGGTAATTCCGGTACCACCATCCGGCTGATGAGTGGGCTGCTGGCCGGCCAGCGCTTCTTCAGCGTGCTGACCGGCGACCGCTATCTGCGGCGGCGTCCGATGGGACGGGTGTTGCAGCCGCTGGCGCAGATGGGGGCGCAGATCTGGGGCCGGCAACAGGGCCAATGTGCACCGCTGGCCATTGTTGGCCAGCCTCTCAAGGGTCTTAGCTATCAATCACCGGTGGCCAGCGCCCAGGTCAAGTCGGCCCTGCTGCTGGCGGGACTTTACGCCGAAGGGGAAACGCGGGTTTACGAACCCCATCTGTCGCGCGATCACAGCGAGCGCATGCTGCGTCATTTTGGTGTTACGGTGGACAGTTTTGCCGGCGGCGTCAGTATCGCGGGAGGGCAGAGCCTGCAGGCCCGCGATCTGGAGGTGCCCGGCGACATCTCTTCGGCGGCCTTTTTTCTGGTGGCCGCCCTGATCGTACCCGGTTCGGAATTGCTGATCCGCCAGGTCGGCGTCAATCCGACCCGTACCGGCATTCTTGATATTCTGCGCGCCATGGGTGGGGATATCCGCTGCCTTGACGAACGTGAGCTGGGGGGCGAGCCGGTGGCCGACCTGCTGGTGCGCAGCAGCACGCTCAAAGGCATCGAGATCGGTGGTGCGTTGGTACCACGGGCGATTGATGAATTCCCGGTTATCAGCGTGGCAGCGGCCTGTGCCGAAGGCACCACCGTTGTGCGCGATGCGCGCGAGCTGCGGGTCAAGGAGACCGATCGCATTGCGGCGATGGCGTCGGTGTTGCAGACCCTGGGGGTGACGGTGACAACCGCCGATGATGGCATGACCATCTGTGGTCAGGAAACCTTCCAGGGCGGGCAGGTCGATTCCTGCGGCGATCATCGCATTGCCATGAGCGCTGCCATTGCCGGTTTGTGCGCTGGGACGGCCCTGACCATCCGTGATACCGCCTGCACCGAAACCTCGTTTCCGGGCTTCTGGCCGCTGTTGGCCGGACTGCGGCGCCAGGCCGTCTGAATCCGGGGCTGACCCGGTGAATCCATGAACCTCTTGCGCAGGAGTGCTTCTTATTGGCTAACGAAACGATGATCATTGCCATCGATGGTCCAAGTGGTTCGGGCAAGAGTACCCTGAGCCAGCGCCTGGCTCAGGCGCTGGATTTTGTCCATATCGACACCGGTGCCATGTATCGCAGTGTCGCGCTGGCCGCTCAGCATGCTGGTATTGCACCGGACGATCACGAGCGGCTCGGACAGCTGTGTCGCCAGTTGCAGATCCGCTTTGCCCGGTGTGACGGTCAGGAACGGGTGTATCTCAATGGTGAAGATGTCAGTGAAGCCATTCGCACCCCGCAGATGAGTCTGCTGACCTCGAAGATTTCAGCCTCGCCCGCCGTGCGTCGGGCCATGGTTGAACTGCAGCGGGCCATGGCGGTCGATCTCGATGTTGTGCTTGAAGGCCGCGATATCGGCACCGTGGTGTTCCCGGACGCTGACGTTAAATTCTTTCTCAGCGCCAGTGCCAAAACCCGCGGTCAGCGGCGCTACGAACAGTTGCGTAGCCGTGGTCTGGAGGTTTCCCTTGAGGACATTATCGATCAGGTAATCGCCCGTGATGCAGCTGACAGTGCCCGTGACCATGCGCCTCTGCAGCAGGCTGCTGACGCGCTGGTTATTGATTCCACCAGTCTGAGCATTGAGCAGGTGCTGGAACGGATGCTGCTCAGGGTGCAGCAGGTGCGCCAGGGCCACCACTGCGGCGGAAGGTGCGCATGAACATTGTTCTGGCGCGCAGCGCCGGTTTCTGCTTTGGCGTCAAGCGAGCTGTCAACATGGCCTTTGCGGCCGCTGAACAGGCTGGGCCCATCTGTTCCCTGGGACCACTGATTCACTCGCCCCAACTGGTTGAACGGTTGCAGGGCGAAGGCGTGCGGGTGGTCGCTTCAGTGGCCGAGATGACTGGCGATGAAACCGTTATCATTCGTTCTCACGGGATTCGTCGCGAAGAGGAACAGCAGCTGCGCCAGCGTCAGCTGCCGCTGGTTGACGCAACCTGCCCCTTTGTTAAGAAGGCCCAGGAATACGCTGGTCTGCTCGGAGAGCAGGGCTATACCGTGGTCATTGTCGGAGAGCAGGAACATCCGGAGGTGCAGGGAATTGTTTCCTATGCCTGCAGCGATAGCGTCTATGTTGTGGCCGATGTTGCCGGTGCCCGCCAGGTTCCCTCGGGCCGGCGCCTTGGTCTGGTAGCCCAGACCACACAGGCCTATGAAAACTTTCGCGCCATCGCCATGGAGTTGCTTGGTCGCTGCAAGGAGTTGCGGGTGTTCAATACCATCTGCGACGCCACGGCGGTACGCCAGAACGAAGCGCGTGAACTGGCCGCCAGCGTTGATCGGATGCTGGTTATCGGCGGCCACAACAGTGCCAACACCAACCGCCTGGCGCGCATTTGCAGCGATATTCAGCCGCGCACCTTTCATATCGAAACCGCCAGTGAAATTGACCCGGCCTGGCTTGTTGGCGCGGCCAGTGTCGGCATTACCGCCGGGGCTTCGACACCGGAGTGGATCATTCGCGAAGTGGTCGAAAAACTGCAGCAATTAACAAAATAATTATTTTTTTTTCGGTTTTGCTGTGCTAGGGTTCGTTCCCACGGCTACGGCCGAAGAATGTCTGAGCGAACGCCAGGCAGGAATCTTTTAGGGGGTACGTTGGTTAATGTCTGAGAACAAAGAAGCAGTCAAGGCACAGGAACTCGATCTGTTGGACGATGACGACATGATGGACGAGTTCGACGAGGAGTTCGGGGAAGAGAGCTTTAGGGATCTGTTCGAGAACAGTCTGCAGGGCAATCTGGCCGTGGGCGATGTGGTCGAGGGGACCGTTGTTCAGGTGAATCCCGATTCTGTCGTGGTGGACGTCGGTTACAAATCCGAAGGGGTTATCCCGCTGTCGGAATTTTCCGTTGATGGCGCCCCGGCCCAGATCAAGGTGGGCGACAAGATCGATGTTCTGTTCGAGCGTGCCGAGAATGAGAGCGGACTTATCGGACTGTCGAAGGAGAAAGCGGATCGCCAGAAGGTCTGGAATGCGCTGGAGGAAGGTGCGGTGGTTGAAGGCCGTATCGTCTCGCGCATCAAGGGTGGTCTGTCGGTCGATATCGGTGTCAATGCCTTTCTGCCGGGTTCTCAGGTCGATCTGCGGCCGGTGCGTAATCTCGACAAACTGATTGGCGAAACCTTCGAGTTCAAAATCATCAAGCTCAACAAGCGGCGCGGCAATATTGTGCTGTCGCGGCGCGTGCTGCTTGAAGCTGAACGCGAAAGCCAGCGCTCTTTGACTCTCAAGACCCTAGAGGAAGGCCAGATCATCGACGGTGTGGTCAAGAACCTCACCGACTACGGTGCCTTCATTGATCTTGGCGGTATTGACGGCTTGCTGCACATTACCGACATGTCGTGGGGCCGGGTTTCTCATCCGGGCGATATCCTGGCCGTGGGTGACAGTATCCGGGTCAAGGTTCTCAAGTTCGATCGTGACAAGGAGCGTGTCTCCTTGGGCCTCAAGCAGATCACGCCCGATCCCTGGCTGAGTGTGAGTGAAAAATATCCGGCCTCGTCGCGCGTCAGCGGCAAGGTTGTCAGTCTGACCGACTACGGCGCCTTTGTTGAACTGGAGGAGGGTGTCGAGGGTCTGATTCATGTGTCCGAGATGAGCTGGACCAAGCGCATCAAGCATCCCAACAAGCTGCTGTCCATTGGTGATGAGGTTGAAACCGTGGTGCTGGCTGTTGATACCGATAACCGCCGCATCTCGCTGGGCCTTAAGCAGGTTGAGCCGAATCCGTGGGAGGTGATCGGCGAGAAATTCCCTCCCGGCACCATCATCGAAGGTCAGGTGAAGAATATCACTGATTTCGGTATCTTTGTCGGCGTCGATGAAGGCATTGATGGCCTGGTGCACATTTCGGATCTGTCCTGGACCAAGCGCATCAAGCATCCGTCCGAGCTGTACAAGAAGGGTGACATCGTCAAGGCGGTTGTTCTCAATATTGACCGCGAGAACGAGCGCTTCTCTCTTGGGGTGAAGCAGCTGACCCAAGATCCTTGGCAGGTGATTCCCGAGCAGTACGCGCCGGGAACCATTATTCGTGGCAAGGTGACCTCGGTTACCGAGTTCGGCATCTTCCTTGAAGTGGAGGAAGGGGTCGAAGGTCTGATCCATGTGTCGGAAATCAGCAAGGAGAAGATCGAGTCACCGAAGGATTTTGCCAAGGTTGGTGACGAACTCGAAGCCGTGGTGCTGCATGTGGACACCAACGAGCACAAGATCGCGCTGTCCATTAAGCATCTGTCCGAGCGTAAAGAAAAAGCCGAGGTCGATGCCTTCATGGGCGCCCAGAAAAAGGCCACATCGAGCCTGGGCGATCTGTTGAAAGGGGCTTTTGACAACGCCAGTGACGAAGCTTAATCCACACGCGTGACGGCACAGCCCCTTTTGCTGCGGCAGAAGGGGCTTTTTTGTGGGATTTATATGGTAAAACGGCCGATTTTTATAGCGTTAGGGGTATTTTTTACCATTTTTATATTGCTAGCCCTGTTGCTTATGCTGCTCAGCCCCGATCGAGGCGGAAATGCCGGATTGGGACTGCATGAGAAGCTGGGCGTCATTGAAATCGAAGGCGCCATTGCCGAATCGCGCAAGACGATCGAGGATATCCTTGATTTTGCCGAAGATAAATCGATTCGTGCCATTTTGGTGCGGATCGATTCGCCCGGTGGGGCAGTTGGCCCATCCCAGGAAATCCACGACGAATTGCGTCGTATTGATGCCTCCGTCAAGCCGGTTTATGTGTCGTTGGGCTCGGTGGCAGCCTCCGGTGGCTATTATATTGCTGTCGCCGGAAGAAAGATCTATGCCAACCCCGGAACTCTTACAGGTAGCATTGGCGTGATCATGGAGTTCCCCGATCTGGTGGCCCTTTTGGACAAGATCGGCCTGACCAAACGGGTGATTAAAAGCGGTGCCTTTAAGGATATCGGCTCGCCGGTACGCGCCATGACGGCTGCGGAACGCCGCTTGCTGCAGGAGCTGATCGACGATGTGCATCAGCAGTTTGTAGCGGCCGTCTGCGCTGGCCGCGATCTGCCCCAGGAGCAGATCGCGTCGCTGGCCGATGGCCGTATTTTTACCGGACGCCAGGCCCTTGATTTGCACCTGATTGATACCCTTGGGGGGTTCCAGCAGCTGGTGCGTGATGTCGCGGCTGACCTGGGCATCAAGGGCAAGCCGAAGTTGATCTATCCGAAAGAGGAGCATCCACCGCTGCTTGATTATCTGCTGGAACAGCGCCTGACAACCCCCCTGCGCCATTTGCTGCAACAACAAGGCTTGATGTTCCTTTGGCGGCCCCTTTCGAGCGATTCCTGAGGGTTGGTTTTGTTCCTTATCGTGAATCTGCGTCAGATTTTATCTTGAGAGTTATTCATTTTTTCTGTGCCCGCTGCCGGTGGCGAAAGCCCCGCCAAGCGGTTGCGTCAATCAAAGGAAGTGATGAACATGACCAAAAGCCAGCTTGTTGAACAGCTGGTGGGGCAGACGCCCTGCCTGAACAAGGCCGATGCCGAGCGCATTGTGGCAACCATCTTTGATAGTATTAGCGAAGCCCTGATTCATGGTGACCGGGTCGAGATCCGCGGTTTTGGCTCGTTCAGTGTCCGTGAGCGCGATGCCCGCCAGGCGCGTAATCCTAAAACCGGAGAGCTGATTCGCATTGATGCCAAGCGGGCGCCTTTTTTCAAAACGGGCAAGGAATTGCGGCAACGGGTGGATTGCGATTGAATCTCACGGAGGCTCCAGCGGGTCGCCGGCATGGCCGGCTGCAGGTTTCAGCGGCAGATGGCGGCAGTCGCATTGATCAGTTTCTGGCGCGGCAGACTGGTTATTCGCGCAGTTGGCTGCGTCGGCTGATCGATCTTGGCGGGGTACACTGCCAGGGGCGCCGTCTGCGCCAGTGCGGCTATGTGTTGCAGCCGCTGGATCAGGTGGAGTGGTATTATGATGGTCTGGCCATGGAACCTTTTCGCCTGTGCCAGGAACTGGTGTTGCTGCAGGATGGTCTGGTGCTGGCGGTCAATAAACCTGCGGGCATTGACATGCAGCCGACACCGGCCCGTTTCAAGGGAACCCTTTACGAAGCTCTCTGCCATTGGCTGCAGAACCCTGATCGGCCCCGGCAGGCGCCGACCCTGGCTATGGTGCAACGCCTGGATCGTGAAACCTCGGGCCTGGTGCTGTTTTCGATTCATCCCCGTGCGCATAAGGCTTTAACCCGGCAGTTTGTCGAACGGCAGGTCGATAAACGCTATCTGGCTCTGCTGTGTGGCGAGTTGCCGCAGCCAAGTGGCGAATTTCGTTCATTATTGGCGCGCCAGCGCAGCGGTAATCGGATGAAGTCGGTTGTTCGTGGTGGACGCGAGGCCATCACCGCTTTTCGTCTGTTACACCGGGCTGGTGGATACAGCCTGGTGGAAGCGCGGCCGCTGACTGGCCGGACTCATCAGATCCGGGTACATTTTGCCGAGGCGGGTTATCCGTTAGCTGGTGATGCCCTCTATGGTGGCACAGCGGCTCCCTGTGCCAGAACCATGCTGCATGCCTGGCGACTGTCATTACAGCACCCGGTCACGGCGGCGCCCCTGCAGCTTCAGGCACCCTTGCCACAGGATTTTTACGATCTGTTTGCCCAATTGGAGTGGTCGCATGTGGAGCTTCCCAGAGATTGACCCGGTCGCGCTGCAGCTTGGTCCCTTGGCCATACGCTGGTATGGCCTGATGTATCTGGCGGGCTTTGTCTGCGCCTATTTTTTCATTCGCTACCGCGTGCGGCAAACCGGCTTGCCCCTGTCTTCTGAGGCGGTGGCTGATCTGTTGTTTTATGCCGTGGTCGGTGTTGTTGCCGGCGGCCGGCTGGGTTATGTGCTGTTTTATCAGCCTGGCCACTATTTGCGTCATCCGGTCGAGATTGTCCAGCTGTGGCAAGGTGGCATGAGTTTTCATGGCGGTCTGCTTGGTGTGGTGCTGGCTGTGCTGCTGTTTTGTCGTTGCCGGCGTTTGGTGGTCGGACCGCTGGCCGATATCCTGGTGATGGCCGCCTGTTTCGGTCTGTGCTTTGGTCGGCTGGGTAATTTTATCAATGCCGAACTGTGGGGGCGGGTCACCGATGTGCCCTGGGGCATCGTTTTCCCTCAGGCCGGCCCGCTGCCGCGCCACCCCAGTCAGCTGTATCAGGCCATACTGGAAGGCCCGGTTCTGTTCAGCCTGTTGGCGTTGATCGCTCGCTGGCGTCGTCCGGCCTGGACGGTTTTTTTCAGCTTTGTCGCGTTCTATGCCCTGTTTCGTTTTCTGGTGGAATTCTTTCGCCAGCCGGATGCCCATCTTGGCTTGCTCGGGGGCGGTTTGAGCCTGGGACAATGGTTGTCATTACCGATGCTGTTGCTGGGCTTGGCTGGCGTTGTCTGGAGTCTGCGTCGTGGGCAAGTGTCATGAGACCTCTGCGGGCCCTGGTTTATGACTGTGACGGGGTGTTGTTCGACAGCCGTCGGGCCAATCTGGCCTATTACAACCAGATTCTGACGGAACTGGGCGAAAGGCCGGTGCTGGAGGAAGAGACGGAGCGGGCGCTGTTGTGTCATACGGGCTCAACACCCCAGGTACTGCGACATCTTCTTGGCTCGGAACGAGCAGCCGAGGGCCTGCGGGTTGCAGCCCAGGTGGACTACCGCCCCTTTCTGGCCTGGATGACACCGGAGCCGGGTTTACTGGTCAGTTTGCGACAGTTGGTACGGCGCCTGCCACTAGCCATTGCCACCAACCGCCAACGGACTATGGGGCAGATCCTGCAGCATTTTGAATTGACGGAATTTTTTCGCTGCGTGACCACCAGCAGTGATGTCCAACGGCCCAAGCCTTTTCCCGATATGCTGTGGCATACGGCGCAGCTGCTGGGCTGTGCCCTGGATGAAATGCTGTATGTGGGGGATTCGCTGCTGGATCAGCAGGCTGCGCAGGCCGCCGGCGTATCCTTTGTGGCCTACAGGTGGGCGGGAGAGGGAAGACGGATTGAACACCACGCCGATCTGGTCGGCCTGGTTGCTCAGCTTTGTGACGGAAGCTGATTCTTTTTCAGAGACTTGTGCATTTCAAGAACGTTTCCGCCACTGCATTTCTCGTAGGTGACCGAATCCATCAGGCTGCGGATCAGGAAGATACCGCGACCGTGATCCTGAGTCGGATCGGGGTCAATCTCTTTGGCTTTGCTGATGTCGAAACCCTGACCCTGGTCGTAGACCCGGATGCAGAGGTTTTCGTCTGACAGGCAGATGCAGACGTGGACCTCCTTGGTTGGATCATTGCGATTGGCGTGCTTGATGGCGTTGGCCATGGCTTCGGTGATCACCAGATTGATATGGTAGGCCAGTTCTTCCGGGTTGGAGTTGTTGAATTTCTTTAAGGTGCTGGCGATGTCCTCGCCGATTTTGCCGATCAGGCTCAGGTATTTGGTCTGATTGGGAACCTTGATGTCTACTTCGAGGACATTTTTCATCGCAGCCATCCTGTGTTGTCCGCCATGGCGGAGCCCTGGGTCTTTTCGCCCGGAGCCGGACCGTTTGATGTGTCGGCCACCGGGCGAACGTTTCACTGACATTGCCCCGCGTCAGCGGTGTGGCGAAAGCAGTTTACTTTTTCTGGCTAATCCGTCTCTGGCGGATGGGACGCTTGCAGACGGTATGGTTTGTCAGAAGCTGGCCAGCGCTTCATCAACACCGGGAAAGATTTCAAAAACGCGGTGCAGGCGGGTCAACTCGAACATCGATTTGACCTGGGTCTGCAGGCCGCACAGCTTGACACCGCCATTGCGGGAGCTGGCGTTCTTGAAGCCCGAGACCAGTGCTCCCAGACCTGACGAATCAATGAACCGCACAGCAGCCAGATCAATGATGACGTTGACCTTGCCTTCCTCGAACAGGTTCAGCAGCTGTGCTTTGAGTTCATTGCTGTTGTGTGCATCGAGCCGTTCCTCATCGACGGTCAGAACCGTTGCTTTTTCATGATCCTTGATGGTTACAATCATTCTACCCTCCTGATGCGCGCCTGTCCTTGCGCGGTTAATATTCATTTCTTTTTAGCACAACCAGCGTCACGTCGTCGCGAAAATGTCGTCGGCCCTGAAACAGTCGAACCTCGTCCATGATGCTGTTGATAATGTCACTGCTGTTTTTGTCCCATTGCTCGCGCAGGATGTTCTGTAACCGTTGCAGGCCGAACAGTTCCTGGGCGCTGTTTTCCGCTTCGATAATGCCATCGGTGTAGAGCAATAGCAGGTCGTCCGGTTCAGTGATGGTGTTGCATTGTTCAAAACCGATTTCCGACTCTATGCCCAGGATCAGACCCTCAGCGTCAAGCAATTCAAAACGGTCTTGGGTACGACGATAGAGCAGGGGCTGATTGTGGCCGGCATTGGCATAAACCAGCTGATGCTTGCCACGTTCGCAGCGCAGGTAGAACATGGTGATGAACAATTCCGCCTGACTCAGATCATTGTAGAGAGCCTTGTTAAGCTGTTCCAGGGTTTGCTGCGGTGATAGCTGCTGCTGGGCCTGCGCCTGCATGAAGGTGCGTGCTGTTGCCATCAGCAGGGCTGCGCCGATATTATGACCGGACACATCGGCGATGACCACATCGAAACTGTCAGGATGCATGAAAAAATCGTAGTAATCGCCGCCGATCTGTTTGGCGGGGACACAGATGCCGGCAATGTCCAGCCCAGGTATCTCGGGCATGGCCTTCGGCAGCAGCCCCAGCTGAATGGATTCGGCAATTTTAAGCTCCTTGTCCCGCTCGCTGGCCTCGATTAATCGATCGGTTTGACGGGCATTGCGCAAAGCGATACCGATCTGTGCGGCGAGGTTTTTGTACAGTTCGATGAATTCGTCGGTATAGATGCCCTTGGCAAATCGTGAATAGGAGGACAGTACGCCGACGGGCTGGCCTTCGATGGCAATGGGGGCGTGGGCGAAAGATTTGATACCCAGCTCACGGACAATGGCTATGGAGGCTGGCTTATCCACACAGTCCGAATCATTGGCCAGCACCACCCGGTTGGTGATAAAGGTGGTGCCGATGCAGGTTTCTTGATTGATTTCGCGATCGGCGTGGGACAAAAAGGCGCTATCGATGCCCTTGAAGCTGTGTACCCGCAGTAGCTGACTGTCCTCGTCAAGGATGCGGATGGCACAGAGATCAAAGCGGAACTGGCGGTAGAGCACCTCCAGTATGTTATCAAGAATGGTCTCCAGTTTTTCGCCACTGCTGATCAGGTTGGCCACTTCGTACAGCACTCCCAGCTGTTCGCGGCTGGCGTCGCGGCTGAGGCTGACGGTGCCGAAGATATCGAACACATCCTCCATTTTGCTGCCGCGCGCTGACAGATAGTTGTCGACGATGATGCGGGCCGCTGGCGCTCCGACCGAGGCGGCCAGGGTACGTTCGGTAAAGAGTTTAAGACTGGGAATTTCGTATTCTGACAAGCTGCCGCGCTCGTCGATTTCACGATTGCCAATGTATTCAGCGATGGCCCGGTTGGCCTGTTTTTCACCAATGAATTTAGCCATCAGGTCGACAAATTCAATAACCGTAGGCGCCTTGCTGATGCGTTTGCGTTTGCTTGCCGGGTCGTCCCAGGTAGCGATCCGCACAAAGCGCATGGCCTGGGCCGCTTCTTCTGCGGTGGGGTTGGTAAGCATTGAAATGAGGAGGAAGCTGCCAAGGTTAAAGAAAAAGGTCCAGAACAGGGCGTGCGACCAGTTGTCAAGATTGTCCAGATAGAACAGGGCGGTCGGCCGCAGGGCGGCGATGCCGAATGGGCCGTCTTCCAGCAGGGATGGGGCCAACCAGCCGGCATCGACAAAGGTTGGGACAATGAGGGTATAGAGCCAGATGATAAAGCCCAGGACCAGCCCGACCATCGCACCGCGATGACTGGCTCGTTCCCAATACAGACCACCGAGCAGAGCCGGGGCAAACTGAGTGGCCGCCATAAAGGAAATCAGACCGATATTGACCAGAGCTTCTGATTCGCCCAAAGTGCGGTAGTAGAAGTAGCCGAGGAAGATCACCGAGGCGATGGCGATACGTTTGAGCAGTAACAGGGTGCCGGAGATGTCAGTGGTGCGCAGGTTGAAACGCAGCAGTACCGGCATGATCAGGTTGTTCAGGATCATGGTGGCGGAGGCCACTGATTCAAGCATGACCATGCCAGCTGCCGCCGACAAGCCGCCGATGAACACCAGGGCGGCCAAGGTCAGTTGATGCTGCCCCAGTGGCAGGGTCAGCACATAGTAATCGGCAAAGGAGGTATCACCCTGGAAGACCAGCAGCCCCCCCAGTGCTATCGGCAGAACGAACAGGTTGAGCAGAAACATGTAGGCTGGAAATGCCCACATGGCTTTACGGACATGGCCGATATCGGAGTTTTCGATGACCATGACATGAAACTGACGCGGCAGAAACATGATGGCCATCATCGACATCAGGGTCATGGAGAACCAGCGTCCGGCGGGTGAGGGACCATCGTTGAGCAACAACAGGGAGGACTTCTCTGGATAGGTGGCCAAGAATCGTGTGAAGATATCGCTGAAGCCGTCGAACAGGCCATAACAGACAAAGATGCCCACGGCCAGAAAGGCCAGCAGTTTAACTACGGATTCAAAGGCGACGGCTGCTACCAGTCCCTCGTGCCGTTCGGTACTGTCGAGCCGCATGGCCCCGAAAAAGATGCAGAACAGCGCCAACAGCAGGGCAACCACGAAAGCGGTGTCCGGGCCGGGAGCGGCAGCCGTGCCGACTTGGTGCATATCGACACCGCGGGTCAGCAGGTCGAAGCTGTAGGCGACCGCTTTGAGTTGGAGCGCAATGTAGGGTACGATGCCCAAAACCGCGAAGACAGTGACGATCGCACCGAGAGACGACGATTTGCCGTAGCGGCTGGCAATGAAGTCAGCAATGCTGACGATGTTGTGTTCCTTGCTGATCTGGAGAATCTTGCGCAGCAAAAACCACCAGGTGAAGCAGATCAGAGTCGGGCCGGTATAGATGGTGATGAAATCAATACCGCTGGTTGCAGCGCGGCCGACGCTGCCGTAGTAGGTCCAAGAGGTACAGTAAACAGCCAGCGACAGGGAATAGACATGGGCGTTGGAAATGAGGCTGCGGCCCTGGGCTCGCCGTTCGATGGCAAAATAGGCCACGCCGAACAGCAGCAGAAAGTAGATCAGGGTGATCAGGCTGATGATCTGCAGGCTCATGACTTGTCCATGTCTTCAGTGAAAACGGTTTTCAGCGGCCGGAGCTGCCGACCGAGGCGTCAAGTCGTTTGGAAAACAGATAGATGACAGCGATGGAGGCTGGCCAGCCCAGCAGAAAATAGACCACCAGCAGCGGAATGCCGAAAAGGGTGTCGATCCGGTTGAAAATCTGCAGAAACGGGAAGTTGAGCAGGATCAGGCCCAGAAGGAAGAAGGCCAGCCATAGCTGGCGTTTCTGGGCGGAATTGAGTTCCGTCATCGCTGACCTCCTAGGCAAGGATGAAACCTATTGATGATGCCCAGTATAGTGCATCCGGCTCAGGCTGTCGACCGAAGCGCGGGGGAAAGAGTTCCGATTTGATAATTAGCAAATAAAAATGTCTATATCGCTTGAAAAGTTCGCCACCATGTTATAATTGACTGTCTAGGTGGTCATTGTAGTGTGTTGGCCTCTTGCTGTGCGCGCCGCAAGATGATCTGCTGTGCGTTGCAACCTGATGCGAGGCTGTCTGAAGGCAGGGCAGGTTTTGCCGGGAAGGCTCTGAGAGAAGGGAACGGTTCTGTGGCGACTGCTCAGTTGTCTTCTGGCAGGTAGGCGGCCCGCAGTGATTGTTGATGGCAGGCGGTATGTTTTTCGATTTCCTGTCGGATAAGCCGGTTGAGGTGCTCGTTGGCGCAGTCGCCCCATAGGTGGTCATAGGGCAGGCCGAGGAATTGGGCGATGGCTTGCCGGGTTTCAGGCCGACAGCGCTGTTGCTTGATGGTTTTCTGGATGGCGTGATAACCCAGTCCGGTGGCGTTGGCGATCTGGCTGACGCTGAGATCGCGCAACGACAGCAGTTTTTGCAGCGGTGTTTTCTGATTGTTGCCGTGCGACATGCGATCTTCCCCGGTGATTGTCGACATGGGTTCTCCGCTGGCAGCAGGCCCTTATATGAGGGACTGGCGCGTTCCGTTGTCTGTGGTGAAGCAAAAAACGTAAAGCAGAGTTGTTGCTCTTCACGACTCCATAAATGATTGTTTTTTACATCATAAGAAGTTAGTGAAACATGTCAAGCTTTTTGCCGGGTGGGTGCTGCATTAACGTGTTTGCAGTCTGCGTCGGTTTGTCATTCTGTCGATAAGCATAACCTGAAACGCTGGCCGGTCAATCCGCTGTAGAGGAAGGATCTATGAGTATTGGTAAACGTTTACGTTATTTGCGAGGTTCTGTCCGCCTGCCGGATTATGCCGAACGCTACGGCGTCAGCAAAAGTACCCTGAGTCGTTATGAAAAAGGTCAAAATCTGCCTGATGCCGAGTTCATTGCTGCCGTCTGCGATGCGCATAACATTTGTCCGGGCTGGTTGATTGCCGACAAATGCTGGAAGAATAAGGCCCCTTTGCAACTGGACGAGTCGGCAGGTGCGGTTGCCGCTGCGGACGATTTCGCCTTGCTGGGGTTTTTGCGGCAGTATCTTCTGGGTCTCAACACGGATCTTAATGCGTTGCTGGTAACGCGGGTGCAGGGTGACGCCATGGCACCGACCTTGCCAGCGGGGAGTCTTGCCGTGATTCGGCGGCAGGAATGTCAGCGCGGCGATGATGGTCTCTACGCCATTGCCTCTGCGGAAAAGCTGGGTATTCGCCGCTTGCAGTGGCTTGTCGATGGGACGTTGCGGGTCAAAACCGATAATCCCGGCTATGAAGACCAGAGCTTGACGGCCGCCCAGGCCGGGCAGCTTGAACTGGTCGGCCGGGTTATCTGGACCGGACAGACGCAGTTCTGATGCCTAACCTGTGGTCCCTTCCCAGCGGGATCGGCTGCGTGTCTGAATTAACGAAAAACCGGGCCGGCTTCATCGATGAAGCCGGCCCGGTTTGTTTCATTTCTGGCCGGAGGCCGGAACAAACGATCAGACGATGGCTTTCATGCCATGCATGGCGGCGCGCAATTCCTGCCCGATGTGTTCGATGTAATGGCCGCGGATATCAGCATTGATGTCCACCAAGGTACGGTTGTCCACCTGAAAGTCTTCCAATTGCAACCCTTTGCCAATAACGTCGGTGTGAATCTCGGCCATAAAGTCTTGCAGCAGGGGAACGCAGGCGTGAGAGAACAGATAGCAGCCGTACTCAGCCGTATCGGAAATTACCCGGTTCATTTCATAAAGCTTCTTGCGGGCAATGGTGTTGGCGATCAGCGGAGTTTCGTGCAGGGATTCGTAATAGGCTGATTCCGGCTCAATGCCGACCTCCACCATGCTTTCAAACGCCAGTTCCACGCCGGCTTTGACCATGGCGACCATCAGGATGCCCTTATCGAAATAGTCTTGCTCGCTGATCTCGCCACGAGCTTCCGTCTGCTCAAAAGCCGTGTTGGCTGTCTGCTCGCGCCAGGTCAGCAGATCCCGGTCGTCATTGGCCCAGTCTTGCATCATGGTGGCAGAGAATGTGCCGGTAATGATGTCATCCATGTGCTTGCGGAACAGTGGCCGCATGATGTCCTTGAGCTCTTCCGCCAGATCATAGGCCTTTAGCTTGGCCGGATTGGATAACCGATCCATCATGTTGGTGATGCCGCCATGTTTAAGGGCTTCGGTAATGACCTCCCAGCCGTATTGTACCAGTTTGGCTGCCCAACTGGCGTCAATACCCTCTGCGACCATCTTGTCGAAGCACAGCAGTGATCCGGTCTGCAACATGCCGCACAGAATGGTCTGCTCGCCCATGAGATCGGATTTCACCTCTGCGACAAAGGACGATTCCAGTACCCCGGCACGATCACCTCCCTGGGCACTGCACAGGGCTTTGGCGATATCCAGACCATCGCCGTTGGGATCGTTCTCCTTATGGACTGCGATCAGGGTCGGCACGCCGAAACCACGCAGGTATTCGGCACGAACCTCGGAACCGGGGCATTTGGGTGCCACCATGATGACGGTCAGGTCCTGGCGAATACGGGTGCCTTCCTCGACGATATTGAAACCGTGAGCATAGCTGAAGGTAGCGCCCTGTTTCATCAGGGGTACCACGGTGCGTACCACGTCACTATGCTGCTTATCCGGTGCCAGGTTCATTACGATATCAGCGGTGGGGAGCAGTTCTTCATAGCTACCGACCTTGAAACCGTTTTCCGTGGCATTGATGTACGACTGACGTTTTTCAGTGATGGCTTCTTTGCGCAGGGTGTAGGACACGTCCAGACCGCTGTCGCGCATGTTGAGGCCCTGATTCAGCCCTTGGGCTCCGCAGCCAACGATAACGATTTTCTTGCCGCGAGCATAGTCGCACCCGCTGGCGAATTCGCTGGCATCCATAAAACGACAAGTGCCGAGTTCTTCGAGCTTCTCACGAAACGACAGGCTGTTGAAATAATTCTGGGACATGCTTTTGATTCTCCTTGGCGTGAAACAACTGATAGAACACTGGTTGGTGGGTTGGTGTCGGGCAGACTAGCTGGTTTGCAACCCGACGTAAATAAAAAACCCGATACCAGCCGGCATCGGGTTTTATCGTCAGTTGGTGCCGAAGGCGAGACTCGAACTCGCACGACCAATTGGTCACCACCCCCTCAAGATGGCGTGTCTACCAGTTCCACCACTTCGGCTTGAACAGGTCGTAGTTATACTGGAGGCTAGCGCAGACTGTCAAGCATGAATTTGGCCTGTCCGCGTTTTCTCTTTTATTTAAAAGTTCCTGTTGATTCAGATGGTTGGGTTGAATCAGCCGGGATTTCAGGCAGGTTCTCGGCATTCTCCGCAGTGGGTTCTGCCAAGGGGGCGACCGTCAGGGTCTCAGGCATCAGGCTGCCGGCACCTGGTCGTCCGTACAGATAAGCCAATGCCAGGCTGGTCAGCATGAAGATGACAGCCGTGCTCGTTGTCAGTTTGCTCAGAAACGTCTTGCCGCCACTGGCACCAAACATGGTCTGGCTGGCACCACCACCGAAAGAGGCTCCGGCTTCAGCGCCTTTGCCGGCCTGCAGCAGAACGATGATAATCAGGGCGACGGAAACGGCAACGTGCAGAATCAGTAGTGCAGTAATCATGGTGAAAGGCTTACTCCAAACCTGCTGTTGAAAAAAGGCGATGACTGGCGGTTGTAAAGATAACCGACAGCCACGGCAACCGACGATGGCCGCTGGCATTATGCCGTAAATGCCAGCGGCGCACCCTAGCATAAGCGGCCTAGCCTTGCCAACCCTTTTACAGGCGGCGCTAAAACGTCCATAACGGGCCTTCCCCGGGCGGCAAGGTGCAGAGTTCTTTGTCGTATGTTACATCGTCCCGTGCCGCTAGTACGTCATTTTGGGGCAGAACTGCCTTTGTTGCTTGACGGTTATTGTCCGGCCAGTCGGAGTGGTCGCGGATAGTGGGCGATAGCCACAAAACTGGCGCTGTCCAGACTGGCACCACCGACCAAGGCGCCGTCGATGTCAGGCTCGGCCATCAGGCTGCTGATGTTGTCCGGTTTGACGCTGCCGCCGTAGAGAATGCGGGTTGATTCCGACACCTCTGACGAAAATTGTCCCTGCAGCAGGCCGCGGATAAAGGCATGAACCTCGGCGGCCTGATCGGCACTGGCGGTTCGCCCGGTGCCAATGGCCCAGACCGGTTCATAGGCTATGACGACTTCGGCCATCTGCGCGCTGGTGATCTCAGCTAGGCCCAGCCGCATTTGGGTGGCGATGACATCGAAGAGTTCACCGTCTTCGCGCTGGGCGAGGTTTTCGCCTACACAGAGGATTACCTTTAGGCCAGCTGCCAGAGCAGCCTGCACCTTGGCATTAATGAAGGTATCAGTTTCGCCCAGCAACTGACGCCGCTCGGAATGGCCCAGAATCACATAGTGGCAGCCGGCGTCCTGCAGCAGCGTCGGCGACAACTCGCCGGTGAAGGCTCCCTCCGTTGCCGGATAGCAGTTCTGACCGGCCAGCTGAAGCGGACTGTCGCGACAAATCTCGGCCACTGCTGCCAGGGCAGTGAATGGCGGAGCGATGACCAGTTCACAGCGTTGTTCGTCCTGCAGTTTGTCTTTCAGGGTGCGAGCCAGTTCCTGCGCCTCGGCGAGCGTTTTGTGCAGCTTCCAGTTGCCGGCAATCAGGGGTTTACGCATTGAGTTTCTCCTGTGCGCGGGGCCTGTCGGCCTATTTGTTAGTCAGGGCGGCGACGCCCGGCAATATCTTGCCTTCAAGGAATTCCAGCGATGCGCCACCGCCGGTAGAAATATGGGTCATTTTATCATTCAGGCCAGCCTGGTTAACGGCCGAAACCGAATCGCCGCCGCCGATGATCGACAGGGCCGTGCTTGCCGCCAGAGCTTGAGCGACGGCAAAGGTTCCCTGGGCAAAAGCGGGAAACTCGAACACGCCCATCGGACCATTCCAGATTACCGTGGCGGCATGGGCGATAACCTCAGCATAGCGTTCGGCGGTTTGTGGTCCGATATCCAGCCCCATCTGGTCGGCAGGAAAAGCCGCGTTGTCACACAGACTGACGGGCGCATCCTTGGCGAAGGCGGGCGCCACCCGGTGGTCACTGGGCAGCAACAACTGTACCCCCTTGACTCGGGCCTGCTCCATTAAGGAGCGAGCCAACTCCAGCTGTTCGGTTTCCACCAGCGAGGTGCCAACCTCGCTGCCCTGCGCCCTTAAAAAGGTGTAGGCCATACCGCCACCGATCAGCAGACTGTCGACCTTGTCGAGCAGGCGGGTGATGACCGGAATCTTGTCGCTGACCTTGGCGCCCCCAAGGATGGCGACGAACGGTCGCTTGGGCTGTTCCAGGGCCTGTCCAAGATACTGCAGTTCCTTGGCCATCAGAAAGCCGGCTGCTGCCGGCTGCACCAGTCGTGCAATACCTTCGGTAGACGCATGGGCACGATGGGCGGTGCCGAAGGCATCATTGACATAGAGTTCCGCCAGCTTGGCCAGTTCGGCACAGAAGGCCGGCTCGTTTTTTTCTTCTCCAGCGTGAAAGCGCAGGTTTTCCAGCAGCAGCACCTCGCCATTTTCCAGCTTGGCGGCCAGCTGTTCTACCGCTGGCCCAACGCAGTCCGGTGCCATGGTCACAGGACGATGCAGCAGCCGCGCCAAGTAGGGCGCTACTGGCGCCAAGCTGAATTCGGGCTTGGGCGCTCCCTTTGGCCGCCCCAGATGTGATGCCAGAATCAGGCGTCCTCCCTGGTCTAGAATGTGGCGGATCGTGGGCAGGGCGGCGACGATGCGCGTGTCGTCGGCGACGAGCCCTTGGTCGCTGAGAGGGACATTGAAATCGACACGGCAGAACACCCGTTTACCCTGCAGGGAAAGATCGGTGACCGAAAGCTTGTTGAACATGCCGGCAGCTCCTGTGCAATAAAAAGGGGGAAGGGGCGGAAATATTAAAGTAAACAACAGCCGGCAGAAGGCTAAAAAACCCTTTGCCGGCTGTTGGCTGTTGATTGCTGCATGAGGAATCAGCGGCTGGCGACCAGCGCGATCAGGTCGACAGTGCGTTGCGAATAGCCCCATTCGTTGTCGTACCACAGCAGAACCTTGAGCATGCTGTCTTGAATAACACTGGTGGAAAGAGCGTCGAATATCGCTGAGGCCGGATTGCCATTGAAGTCGCGCGAGACCAGAGGCAGCTCGCAGTATTCTACCAATCCCTTGAGCTTGCCGGCGGCCGCGGTGCGCACCAGCCCGTTGATTTCTTCTGCGCTGGTCGGTCGGTCCGTTTCCACCACCAGATCAATGAGGGAAACATTCGGTGTTGGTACCCGGATGGCCAGGCCATCCATTTTTCCCTTAAGTTCGGGGATGACCTCGGCAACCGCTTTGGTCGCGCCAGTGGTGGTCGGAATCATCGACAGGCCGGCAGCGCGGGCCCGCCGCAGATCTTCGTGAGGCAGGTCAAGAATACGTTGATCGTTGGTATAGGAATGTACCGTAGTCATGCTGCCACGGCGGATGCCGACACTGTCCACCAATAGCTTGGCTACTGGTGCCAGACAGTTGGTGGTGCAGGAAGCATTTGAAATGATTTGGTGCTTGGTTGGATCATAGGCATCAAAATTGACACCATTGACCAGGGTGATATCGGGTTTTTTCCCTGGCGCGCTGATGATAACCCGCTCAGCTCCGGCTTCCAGGTGCTTTGCCGCCTTGTCCCGCGAGCGGAACAGGCCGGTGGATTCGAGCACGATGCCCACACCCAGATCTTTCCATGGCAGCAGGGCAGGATCGCGCTGACAGAAGATGGCAATGCGGCGTCCGTTCACCACAATCGCATCCTCATCGCTTTCCACAGTGCCAGGAAAGATGCCATGTACCGAATCGTATTTGAACAGGTGTGCCAAGGTTGCGGCATCGGTCAGGTCGTTGATGGCGACGACCTCGAAGGACGGATTGTTAAGTGCTATACGCAGGACATTACGACCGATACGACCGAAACCATTAATGGCGACCTTGACGGACATGGATGCTCTCCTTGGCGTAGTAAATTTAAAAATAAATTAAAACAAGTAAAAACGACAGGGGGGACGCGGTTCAATAACGATGTCGGTCCCTCAAACTCCGGAAGAATAGACAGCGACCCCTTTGGCGTCAAGGCCGGTCTCATGGTTTTCGTAGGTATTTGCTTGCCAATGGTGGTTTCAAGGGGAAGACCCTTGCGATCGCAGGTTGCTGGCGCAGAGGATTTTCCCTTCGGTTGGTTTGGCGCTGCGGTGTTGATTGTTGTGGTAAAATTACGCAAAACGCTCCACCGAACTTGTTCCGGTGGAGCGTTTTGCGGGGTTTAACAATTGTGATAACTACCTTTTGTGGGGCGACTGGGCGACCGTGCGATCAGGCCTTGCCGCTGACTTCCTTCGGGCTGGCAACCGCCTTGACGATGCCGAACATCACCAGAGCAGCCGGAACCAGCTGGGCCACCAGGATCAGGCCGCAGAAGCCGAGGAACAACCAGACCAGCAGACCGCTGTGGTCAGCGCGCTGCGTGGCAGCAAACACCGGCGAGGCAACCAGCAACGAGGTCAACGAGAGCAGGGTGGTTTTAAGGATGGTTTTCATGGCGTCCTCCTGTGCTTAAAGCGTTTATGGGGTTGAATCGGTTATCGGTTTGTTCCGTTGCCCTTGTGCCGGAGCTATTTCAGCGGCAGGGTTTCCTTGCTGTGGGTAACCGCCCGGGTAATGCCGACCAGCAACAGCAGCGACGGCAGAATCTGGGTGGCGATCAGCAGGGCAAAGAAGCCAAGGAATGCCCAGAGCAGAAAACCGCTGGAGGAAGCATCGGCCGCCGCGTAGACCGGCGAAGCCG